>NZ_BAAAIF010000016.1:86671-164345 GCF_039525925.1 Streptomyces javensis
GGACGGAACCCCGGTTCGAGGCCAGGGGCAGCGCCCCCGTTCGGGGCCAGGGACGGAACCCCGGTTCGAGGCCAGGGGCAGCGCCCCCGTTCGGGGCCAGGGACGGAACCCCGGTTCGAGGCCAGGGGCAGCGCCCCCGTTCGGGGCCAGAGGCAGCGCCCCAGTTTCAGGGCCAGAGGCAGCGCCCCGGTTCGGAGCCAGGGACAGCACCCCAGTTTCAGGGCCAGAGGAAGCGGCCCAGTTTCGGGGCCAGGGGCGGAACCCCGGTTCGGAGCCAGGGGCGGAGCCCCGGTTCGGAGCCAGGGGCAGCGCCCCGGTTCGGGGTCTGGGGCGGAGCCCCCGTTCGGGGCCAGGGGCAGCGCCCCAGATTCGGGGGCTGGGGCGGAGCCCCTGGTGTCGGGAAGGGGCGGGGAGGGGAAAGGCCCGCCGTAGGCAGCACGGTCCGCTGGAGGTCCGGGGGCGGCCGGGGAAGTGGCGCCCGGCGCGGGGCGTCAGGGGGCCAGCCGCAGAACCTCTCGCAGCGCACGCGTCATCGCGGCCTCCGGGTCGGGGACCGACCGCTCCGCCCGCCAGGCGACGAAGCCGTCGGGGCGGACCAGGACCGCTCCGTCGGGGGCGGTGCCGTGGAGTTCGGACCAGTCCGTGCCCGGTTCGGGGGCGAGTTCGTGGTCCGGGCCCTCGCCCACCCGGTAGCAGTCCAGCGGTACGCCGAGCGCGTCGGCGGCGCGGCGGCCCGCCTCGTGCCAGGCGGTGCCGCCCGGCCCGGTGAGCAGCACACAGGTGCGCTCGTACAGATCGAGGGTGGACAGCCGCACTCCGCAGCGGTGCACCCACATATGGGGTGCGCGGCTGCCGGGCTCGGCCGAGACCGTGAAGTGGTCGGGAACGGCGGGCGCGGAGGGGTCGGCGCCCGCGACCGCGCCCCGTACGTAGCGGTAGCCCATCGCGACGGCCATGACATTGGACTGCGGGCCCTGGCCCTCGGTGGCCGGTGCCGAGTAGCCGGGGTGGCTGTGTTCGGCCGAACGGGCGGCCGCGCGGGCGCTGGTGGCCTGGGCGACCGGCCGCCGCTCCATGCCGTAGGTCTCCAGCAGCGCGGGGCCCGCCCAGCCGCCCATGACCGCGGCGAGCTTCCACGCCAGGTTGTGGGCGTCCTGGATACCGGTGTTGGAGCCGAAGGCGCCGGTGGGCGACATCTCGTGCGCGGAGTCCCCGGCGAGGAAGACCCGGCCGTCGGAGTAGTGGTCCGCCACCCGCTCGGCCGCGTGCCAGGGCGCCTTTCCGGTGATCTCGACCTCCAGGTCGGGCATGCCGACGGCGGTGCGGATGTGCTGGGCGCAGCGCTCGTCGTCGAACGCCTCAAGCGGTTCGCCGCGCTCGGGGTGCCAGGGGGCGTGGAAGACCCAGCTCTCCTGGTTGTCGACGGGCAGCAGCGCCCCGTCGGCCTCGGGGTTGGTGAGGTAGCAGGCGATGAAGTGGCGGTCCCCGACCGCGTCCGCGAGCCGCTTGGCGCGGAAGGTGATGGACACGTTGTGGAACAGCTCACCGCGTCCGCTCTGCCCGATGCCGAGGGCCTCGCGGACCGGGCTGCGGGGGCCGTCGGCGGCGATGAGGTAGTCGGCGCGGACCGTCGAGCGCCGCTCGGACCCGCGGTCCAGGAGGGTGGCGGTGACGCCGTCCGCGTCCTGCTCGAAGGAGAGCAGCTCGGTGGAGAACCGCAGGTCGCCACCGAGCCCCTGGGCCGCGTTCAGCAGCACCGGCTCCAGGTCGTTCTGGCTGCACAGGCACCATCCGGCAGGGCTGATCCGGGCGGCCTTGCCACCCGGGTCCATCTCCCGGAAGAGCCAGTTGCCCTCCGTACCGGTGAGGGACGGAGTCTGGAGGATTCCGTGGTTGTCGGCCAGGACGGACGCGGCCTCGCGGATCGCGGACTCCACCCCGGCGGTGCGGAACAGTTCCATCGTCCGGATGTTGTTCCCCCGTCCGCGCGGGTGGTGCGAGGTGCGCGGGTGTTTCTCGACCAGTAGATGACCGATCCCCAGTCGGCCCAGGAACAGTGAGGCGGACAGGCCCACCAGGGAGCCGCCCGCGATGAGGACGGGCACACGCTCAGCATTGTCGGCAAGACGGTTCATTTTGCTGCTATGCCCGGTGCTTCCGGGCGGCTCCGGGGCGCTGACCAGGCGTTCGCCCGGATGGCTCACATATCTCGCGCCATTGGTGGGAGCACTTCACGATCGTCTAACGGGCGGGTGTCCTCAATGCCCGGAAGGACGCGTCCGCGAAATAAGGAGTGGTATATGAGCACCCTGTCCGACGTTCCGGAGACCACGGTGAACCAGTCGCCGACGACCGTGGAATCCGCTCTCACCGACACCAGATTGCGCGTCGTGTTGCTGGTGCAGGTCAACAGCGGTGCCGAGCAGCGCTTTCTGCGTGCCTACGATCAGCTGTCCCAGCAGGTGGCCGCGGTGCCCGGGCACATCAGCGACCAGCTGTGCCAGTCGATCGAGAACCCCTCGCAGTGGCTGATCACCAGCGAATGGGAGAGCGCGCCTCCGTTCCTGGCCTGGGTGGACTCCCCCGCGCACCGGGAGATGGTCAAGCCCTTCCACGGCTGTGTCGAGGACACCCGCTCACTGCGGTTCAGCATCCTGCGGGAGACCCTGACCGCCGGGTCCGCGCCGGTGGATGTCACCACCCGGGGCGTCGACGCCGCGCTGCGGGTCGGCGACGGACTGGTCCGGCAGGCGCTCACCTTCACCGTGAAGCCCGGCAGCGAGGACGCCGTCGCCAAGATCCTCGCCGATTACGCCTCGCCCCAGGCCCGGGTCGACGAGACCACCCGGCTCTCCCGCACCTCGGTGTTCATGAGCGGCAACCGGGTGGTGCGGGCCGTGGAGGTCAAGGGCGATCTGACCGCCGCGCTGCGCTTCGTGGCCCGGCAGCCGGAGATCAGGGCCGCCGAGGAGGCCCTCAATCCGTATCTGGAGGAGGACCGCAACCTCGACGACCCCAGCTCGGCACGGGAGTTCTTCGCCCGCGCCTCGCTGCCGGTGGTCCACCACATGACGGCCGGCGGGCCGCGCCCCGCCCAGGGGGTGCACCGGCACGCCCTGCTCTACCCGGTCAAGACCGGCTGCGGCCCGGCGGTGGCCAGTCTGCTGGCCCGGCAGGACGAGCTCGCGGTGAACAAGGAGATGGCCGCGGACCAGTCCACCAAGACCCTGCTGAGCAGCACCATCTTCCAGCGTGACGACATCGTGGTGCGACTGGTGGACCTGGCCGTGCCGCTGGACCGGAACCCGGCCATGGCGGCCGGTGTGAGCGGCCGGCGGGCCGCCGCCGTACTGGGCCGCCTGCTGGACCTCGGGGCGGACGGTGCGGTGATCGACCTGTCCATGGACGACGGCCAGCGCCGCTTCCTCGCCGACTGCGACATGACCCCGGTCACCGACCGCAAGTCGGCGGACCACTGACGACGTCTCTCCCCCTTCGCACCTTTCCCACCCCCCGTGGCGCGGACCGCGCAACGCTACCTGGAGGAACTCATCATGACCACGCAGTCCCCTCTCGTCGTCGACCTCGCCGCGGTCGCCCCCAACCGCCGGCGCGGTGGCGATGTGCGCGCCATGCTCACACCGCCTCTGGTGGGCGCCACGAGCGGCTTCATGGGGATGGCCATCGTGGGGCCCGGTGAACGCGTCGCCGAGCACTACCACCCGTACTCCGAGGAGTTCGTGTACGTCGTCAGCGGCGACCTGGAGGTGGACCTGGACGGCGAGCCGCATCCGCTCCACCCCGACCAGGCGATCCTGATCCCCATCAACATGCGGCACCGGTTCCGCAACGTGGGGAGCACCGAGGCCCGGATGGTCTTCCACCTCGGGCCCCTGGCGCCGCGCCCCGAGCTCGGTCACGTGGACACGGAGGCCGCCGAACCCGCCGAGGCGACGTCGTGACCCGACGGGTGGTGGTCACCGGGCTCGGTGTCGTCGCCCCCGGGGGTGTGGGCGTCCCGGCGTTCTGGGACATGCTCACCGCGGGCCGTACGGCCACCCGGAACATCACGCTCTTCGACGCGGAGCGGTTCCGCTCCCGGATCGCCGCCGAATGCGACTTCGACCCGCTGGCCCACGGTCTGAGCTTCGAGCAGATCGAACGCTCCGACCGCTATGTGCAGTTCGCACTGGTGGCGGCCCAGGAGGCGGTACGGGACTCCGGTCTCGACCTCCAGGCGCTCAACCCCTGGCGGATAGGGGTTTCGCTGGGCAGCGCCGTCGCCGCGTCCACCCGGCTGGAGCAGGACTACGTCAAGGTCAGCGACGCCGGCGAGCACTGGGATGTGGACCACCGCAAGGCGGGTCCGCACCTTCAGCACGCGTTCTCGCCGAGCGCGCTGTCCTCCGGGGTGGCGGAGCTGACCGGGGCGCAGGGCCCGGTGCAGTCCGTCTCCACCGGCTGCACCTCCGGTCTGGACGCGATCGGTTACGCCTTCCAGGCGATCGAGGAGCGGCGGGCCGATGTGTGCGTCGCCGGGGCCGCGGACTCGCCGATCACCCCGCTGACCGTGGCCTGCTTCGACTCGATCAAGGCCACCTCGGCGAACAACGACAACGCGGCCACCGCGTCCCGGCCGTTCGACGCCCACCGGGACGGCTTCGTCCTCGGCGAGGGCGCCGCCGTGCTGGTCCTGGAGGAGCTGGAGCACGCCAGGGCCCGGGGAGCGCGGATCTACTGCGAGTTCCGGGGGTTCGCCACCTACGGCAACGCCTACCACATGACCGGTCTGACCCGTGAGGGTCTTGAGATGTCCGAGGCGATCGACCACGCGCTCGGCCACGCCCGCGTCAACAGCTCCGAAGTCGACTACGTCAACGCGCACGGCTCGGGCACCAAGCAGAACGACCGGCATGAGACGGCGGCCGTGAAGCGGTCCCTGGGCGAGCACGCGTACAAGACCCCCATGAGCTCGATCAAGTCCATGGTGGGCCATTCCCTGGGGGCGATCGGCGCCATCGAGGTGGTCGCCTGCGCCATGGCGCTCGCCCATGGCGTGGTGCCGCCGACGGCCAACTACGAGACCCCCGACCCCGAATGCGACCTCGACTACGTCCCGCGCACCGCCCGCGCCCTCCCGCTGCGCCATGTGCTGTCGGTCGGCAGCGGGTTCGGCGGCTTCCAGTCCGCGGTGGTGCTGAGCCGGGCGGACGGGAGTGCGGCATGACATCGGCGAAGACCACCCGGAACCGGGGTGCGGCCGTCACGGGCCTCGGTGTGATCGCCCCCAACGGAGTGGGCACCGACGCCTTCTGGAAGGCCACCCGGGAGGGGATCACCTTCCTGGACCGGATCTCCCGCGAGGGCAGTGAGCACTTCCCGGTGCGGATCGGCGGCCAGGTCCGCGGCTTCGACCCGGGTTCGATGATCGAGGAGCGGTTCCTCGTCCAGACCGACCGCTTCACCCACTTCGCGATGGCCTCGGCCGATCTCGCGCTGGACGACGCCAAGCTGCCGGTGGACGACATGTCGCCGTTCGCCGTGGGCGTGGTGACCGCCGCCGGTTCCGGCGGCGGTGAGTTCGGCCAGCGCGAGTTGCAGCAGCTGTACAGCAAGGGGCCGCGCTATGTGGGCCCGTACCAGTCCATCGCGTGGTTCTACGCGGCCAGCACCGGCCAGGTCTCCATCCGCGGCGGGTTCAAGGGCCCCTGTGGGGTGGTGGCGAACGACGAGGCCGGCGGTCTGGACGCGCTGGCGCACGCCCGCCGGTCCATCCGGCGGGGGGCGGACGCGGTGGTGGCGGGCGCCTCCGAGGCGTCGCTGGCGCCGTACTCCATCGTCTGCATGCTCGGCTGGGACGAGCTCAGCCAGGCCCGTGACGCGGGCCGGGCCTATCTGCCGTTCACCGAGGACGCCTGCGGATTCGCGCCCGGGGAGGGCGGGGCGATGCTGGTCGTGGAGGAGGAGGGGGCCGCCCGGCGCCGCGGGGTGCGGATCCGGGGCTTCATCGCCGGCTACGGCTCGACCTTCACCGGGCCGTCCCGGTGGGAGCGGTCCCGGGAGGGGCTCGCCCAGGCCATCCGCGTGGCCCTGGAGGACGCGGAGTGCGCGCCGGAGGAGATCGACGTGGTCTTCGCCGACGCGCTCGGGGTGCCCGAGGCGGACCGCGCCGAGGCGCTGGCGATCGCCGACGCCCTCGGGCCGCACGGCCCCCGGGTCCCGGTGACCGCGCCGAAGACCGGCTTCGGCCGGGTGCACTGCGCGGCTCCCACGCTGGACGTGGCGGCCGCGCTGCTCGCCATGGAGCACCGCGTGGTGCCCCCGACCCCGTACGTCACCGACGTCTGCCATGACCTCGACCTCGTCACCCGCAGCTCCCGCCCCGCCGAGCCGAGGACGGCGCTGGTGCTCAGCAGAGGACTCATGGGTTGCAACGCGGCGCTCGTGCTCCGCGGACCGGAAGGAGATTACTGATGTCCAGTCAACTGTCCTATGGCGAGCTGGCCACGCTGATGAAGCGGTGCGCCGGGCTCACCGTCGACCCGGACATGATGCGGACCCGGCCGGACTCCACCTTCGAGGAGTACGGCCTGGACTCGCTCGGTCTGCTCGCCATCGTCGGCGAGCTGGAGAACCGGTACGGCACCCCGATCGAACCGGGGGCCGAGAGCTGCAAGACCCCCGGTGACTTCCTCGACGTCATCAACACCTCACTTACCTCAGGAGCATGAAGATGGCAGGCCACACCGACAACGAGGTCATGATCAAGGCGCCCTTCGACCTCGTCTGGAACATGACCAACGACCTGGAGAACTGGCCGCAGCTGTTCAGCGAGTACGCCTCGGTCGAGGTGCTCCAGCGGACCGGGGACACCACCACCTTCCGCCTGACCATGCACCCCGACGAGGACGGCAAGGTCTGGTCCTGGGTCTCCGAGCGGGAGACGGCCCGCGATGTGCGCACGGTCTGGGCGCGCCGCGTGGAGCCCGGCCCCTTCGCCTACATGAACATCCGCTGGGAGTACGAGGAGGAGTCCGAGGGCACCCGCATGCGCTGGACCCAGGACTTCGAGATGCGGCCCGACGCGCCGGTCGACGACCCCACGATGACGGACCACATCAACCGCAACTCCCGTATCCAGATGGATCTGATCCGGGACAAGATCGAGCAGCGGGCCCGGGAGACGGTGGGCGCATGACCATGTACCGCACCATGATCGTCGCCAAGATGCAGCGGGACGCGGCGCCGCAGGTCGCCAAGATCTTCGCGGACTCCGACCGCGGCGAACTGCCCAAGCTGATCGGCGTCACCGGCCGCAGCCTCTTCCAGTTCGGCGATGTGTATCTGCATCTGATCGAGGCGGAGCGGCCGCCGGCCACGGAGGTCACCAAGTACTCCAAGCACCCGGAGTTCCGCGACGTCAGCGCCCGCCTCCAGCCGTATATGCGGGCGTACGACCCGGAGACCTGGCGCGAGCCCAAGGACGCCATGGCCCATGAGTTCTACCGCTGGGACCGGGACCAGGGCTAGCGCACGCATCGCGCCGCACGGGGCCGCCGACGGAGTTCGCCTCCCGGCGGCCCTTTTCGTATGGCGTCTTTCGTGCGGCGTCATTCGTGCGGCGTCATTCGTGCGGCGTCTTTCGTATGACGTCGCGAGTCAGTTATGCGCCGGGCGCGAAAATCTCACACTACTGGGCTCATCGGAATGATGTCTGCCGAAAAGGTGAAAGGGTGTCAGTCCATTCGCGCGGCAAATGAGTGATCATTGCGCTTATCTCCACCCAGAGGGCTTACAACCGAGCAGATCGCAGGCCGCGCCGAGTGGCAGGGGGAGCCTTCTTCGCTGACGGTGGACAAGACGCCGCTGCGATCCCTTTATCTGGCAAATAGTCAGTATCGTGACGGCGCCGGAAGGAATGGCTCATGCGATCTACTCGCGCACTCTTCACCGGGGCGGCGATTGCCGCCACCCTGACCCTTGGCGCCCCCGCCGCCGCGTTCGCCGCCGACGTCTCGGACCCGGGCGGTCACGGCGGGTACTCGAGCAGCCAGGAGTCCTCCGAGGACGGCTACGGCCAGGGCGGCAGCTCCTGGAAGGACAAGGACGACCACGGCCGCGAGGAAGGCCGGGAAGAGCACGGCAAGGAAGAAGAGCACGGCAAGGAGGAGATGAAGGGCAAGGACGAGGGCGGCGAGCGCGACTGGTCCTCCTCCCACGGCAAGGAAGAGGGCAAGGAAGAGGGCAAGGAGCAGGACTTCGGCCGGGAGCACGAGTGGTCCGGCAAGAAGGAGGACCACGACTGGTCCGGTGGCTCCTGGAAGGACCACGAGAAGGGCGAGAAGCCGCGCGGTGGCGTCCACACCGGTGGTGGCGGCATGGCCACCACGGGCAGTGGCATGGCCGCCGGCTCGGTCCTGCTCCTCGGTGGCCTCGGCGCCGGCGCCTACGCCCTGCGTCGCCGCAAGCCGACCGGCACCGCGATCTGAGCCTGACTCTTCGTATTCCGTGCTGCCGTGGCACCTCCGCCGAGCGGTGGTGCCACGGCAGTTCCACGAGCGCTGTGAGAAAAGCGGCCGTGGATACGGCGCTTCGAGTTGAGGCGCCATGAGACAAGGCGCTGTCAGAAAGGCGAACACCCCCATGGGAAAGCCGGCCAAGCAGGGCGCTGCCGATGGCAACACCCGCATTCTCCGCTGGGCCGCCGCGTCGGCCATCATCGGCGTATTCCTCATCTACAACTCCGTGGACGCCGCCTCCCAGAACACCCCGTCGACCCGGCCCGCGGCCAGCGCCCCCGCGTCCGTCTCCGAACCGGAGAGCGACACCTCCAACGAGGACGCGTACGCGGATTCCCCGGAGTCGACGACCGCCCCCGAGTCCCGTCCGGGACCCGCGCTGCCGCGCTCCCCCGCCTCCCATCTGGACATCCCCTCGATCGGCGTGAGCGCGCCGTTCATCCCGCTGTCGCTGGATGCCGCGGGCGTGCTGGTCCCGCCCCCGGACACCGACCAGAACCTGGCGGGCTGGTACGAGGGCGGCCCCTCACCCGGTGAGCGCGGCAACGCCATCGTGGCCGGGCATGTGGACACCAAGATCGGCCCGGCGGTGTTCTACCCCCTCGGCCAGCTCAAGCCGAAGAGCAAGGTGGCCATCACCCGCGAGGACGGGATCGTGGCGACCTTCGTGGTCGACAAGGTCAAGACGTTCGAGAAGAACGCCTTCCCGGACAGGCAGGTGTACGGGGACACCCCCAACGCCCAGCTGCGGCTGATCACCTGCGGCGGGGCCTATGACCACACGGCCAAGGACTACACGGCCAATGTGGTGGTGTTCGCGCACCTCTCCTCGTACCGCTACAGCTGACGCACCCACAAGGCTCCGCCCCTGGACCTTGGGGTCCAGGGGCGGAGCCCGTGCATATCGGTGCTAGCGGCGGGCCTTGGCGGGCACCGTGGAGTCGAAGGCGTGCAGGGCACCGTTGACGGGACGGATGTCGGTCACGTTCAGACCGGCCTCGGTCATCCGCGCCACCATGCTCTCCTCGGTGTGCTTCCGGCCGCCCACGTTCAGCAGCAGGAACAGGTCCATCGCCGTGGTGAAGGAGGAGAGGCTGTTGTCGACGAGGTTCTCGATGACGACCACCCTGGCGCCGGGCCGCGCCGCCGCGACCACGTTGGCGAGCGTCCGGCGGGTGCTCTCGTCGTTCCATTCGAGGATGTTCTTGATGATGTAGAGGTCGGCCTCGACGGGGACCTCGCGGCGGCAGTCGCCGGGCACGAGCGTGGCCCGCGAGGCCAGCGCCCCGCCGTCCCGCAGTCGCGGATCGGCGTGCGCCACCACCTGCGGCAGGTCCAGCAGCGCGCCGTGCAGCGCCGGATGCCTCTCCAGCAGGCTGGCCAGCACATGGCCCTGGCCGCCGCCGATGTCCACCACTTCCTTGACCCCGTCGAGGTCGAGGAAGGCCGCGACATCGGTGGCGGACTGCCGGCTGGAGGTGGTCATCGCGGCGTCGAACACCCGGGCCGACTCGGGCGCGTCCTCATGGAGATAGGCGAAGAAGTCCTTGCCGTAGATCTCGTCGACGACACAGCCGCCGGTGCGCACCGCCCGGTCCAGCCGCGGCCACGCCTCCCAGGTCCATGGCTCGGTGCACCACAGGGCGATGTTCCGCAGGCTGCCCGGGGTGTCCTCGCGCAGCAGCCGGGACATATCGGTGTGCCGGAAGCGGCCGTCCTCGGTCTCGGCGAAGATCTGGCAGCAGGCCAGGGAGCGCAGCAGCCGGCGCAGCGGGTCGGGTTCGACGTCCACGGCGGAGGCCAGCTCGCCGATGGAGGCGGGCCGGTCGCCCAGCGCGTCGGCGATCCGCAGCCGCACCGCGGCGCGCACGGAGGCCGCCCGTGCGGCGCCGAAGACGATTTCGCGCAGCCGCATGGGGGGCGGGAGCGCGGCCGGCGCGGGCTGAGCCGCGTCGGCTCTGGTGGAGTCCACAGTGGTCATGTCGCCGCCTCTCAGCACCGGCCCGTGGGCGCGGACAGCTCACAGACGTTGTCGGTGAAGGTGTTGTCGGGGCCCTTGTCCCGGTCGGCGAGGTCGGCGGGCTTGTTGCCGCTCATCACGTTCCGGCTGATGGCGTTCTTGGCGTTGGGGGCGCCGACGACGCTGGTGTAGAGCACGATCCCGCCGGACATGGGCGAGGTGCCCACGTTGTCGTTCACCTGGTTGCCCGTCACCCGGGTGCCCTCGGCGCCGGTGAGCACGATGCCGGCGCCCTGGATGAAGGGGAGCCGGTCGGTGGCCTCGCAGTAGGCGTTGTTCGCGTAGACGGAGTTGTGGCGGACGTTCAGGTCCCCGGCGCGCGGGGTCGACTCGTCGCCGACGATGAACACCCCGGCGCAGTTGGCGGTGATGGTGTTCCCCTCGACCGAGAGGTCGCGCAGCCGGCGGACCACGACACCGGTCCGGTTGCCGCTGAGCTGGTTTCCGGCCACCAGGGTGCCCAGGGCGTCGGTGGCGCCGCCCTCGGCGTCGATGGTGTTGGCCAGGAAGACGCCGGACTGCTTGTTGTCGCGGGAGACGTTGTCGACGAAGGTGCCGCGGGTGGACATCTCCTGGCCCATGCCCTGCTGGCCGTTGGCCTCGGTGGTGGTGTTCCGTACGGTCATCCGGTCGGTGCCGGAGCCCCAGATGCCGTTCTTGGGGAAGCCGGTGACCTTCAGTGAGCCGATCCGGACATCCGAGACGGGGTCTTCGGCCGTCCCGGTGACGCAGATGCCGTGGCCGGCCTCGCCGCAGGCGTTGGCCGACGGCTTCTCGGCCGGGGAGAGCACGGTGGACTCGCCCGCGCCGACCAGGGTCAGCCGGTCGGTGGTGATCTGGATGTTCTCCCGGTAGGTGCCGGGCCGGATCTCGATGGTGTCGCCGGGCTTGGCGGAGTCCACGGCGGCCTGGATGGACTGGCCGGGCTGGACCACGTGGCGGGTCGCGGCCTGGTCGACGGGGGCGGCGTGGGCTCCGGGGAGCTGGGCGAGTTCGATGACGAGGACGGCCGTGAGGCCGGCGAGGTGGCGAAGTTTAGGTGTGCGCATGAAAAGGAAGTTAGGTGCGCTCCACACCAGCCGCCACTTATGTTCCACTCATCACTTATGCCCTGGATTACGCCACTTGGCGGCCTGGCCGCCCACTCCCCACGACCGCGACGCGGCCTATTCGAGCACGCGGGACGCCCCGACCGGCAGATCCCACAGCTCCTCGCGCGGTCGCCCGGTGGTCTCCCAGGCCGCGCGGATCCGGTGCAGCGGCTCCAGGGGCCGCTCGGCCGCGAGCAGGAAGGTGGACCAGTGCATGGGCGCCAGCACTCGCGCCCCCAGGTCCAGATGCGCCTGTACGGCCTCCTCCGGATCGGTGTGCACCCCGCCCAGCATCCAGCGCGGCTCGTACGCGCCGATGGGTAGCAGCGCGATATCGATGCCCGGGTAGCGGCGGCCGATCTGCCGGAACCAGTGGCCGTAGCCGGTGTCCCCGGCGAAGTACACCCGCTGTCCGTCGGGCGCGGTGATGACCCATCCGCCCCACAGCGAGCGGCAGGTGTCGGTGAGGGCGCGCTTGCTCCAGTGGTGGGACGGGACGAAGTCGAAGCGGACCGGGCCGTCCTCGCCGGGCAGTTCGGCCGCCTCCCACCAGTCCAGCTCGGTCACCCGGGTGAATCCGCGCGCCCGGAACCAGCGGGCGAGCCCGGCGGGCACGAAGACCGGCGTCGCCTTCGGAAGCCGTTTGACCGTGGGCGCGTCCAGGTGGTCGTAGTGGTTGTGGCTGATGACGACCGCGTCCACGGGCGGCAGGTCCTCCCAGCGGACCCCCACCGGAGTGACCCGGGCCGGGGTGCCCAGGATCTTACGGGCCCAGACCGGGTCGGTGAGCACGGTGAGCCCGCCGATCCGCACCACCCAACTGGCGTGCCCGGCCCAGGTGAGCGCGGTCCGGCCGGGGCCGGTGAGCGGCAGCGGCCCCGGTTCGAAGGGCAGCTCGGGGATCTCGCGGAGCGACTCCACGGGCGGTCTGAGCCGGCCCTCCCGGGCCAGCCGGGCCAGCGCCCGCACCCCCGGCAGCGGGGAGGTGAGCCGGTCGGCGAACGACGGCGGCCAGCTGCGGATCTCACCCGGCGGACGCGGGGCGCCCGGCTCGGGGACGGCCGGTTCGGCACCGGGCGGTCCGGGGACCCCGGGCTGGGGACCCGTCGGCTCGGGGCCGGTCGGTTCGAGGGCGGCGCTCTCGGGGGCGGCGCTCTCGGGGGCGGCGCTCTCGGGGGCGGCGCTCTCGGGGGCGGTCGGCTCAGGGGCGGCCTGGGCCAGCCGGGGCCGGGCGGCGGCGCCGGGCCGGGCGCGGTGCCGCCCGGCCGGTTCCGCCGGTTCCGTCGGTTCCGCCTGCTCGGCGTGGTCGGTCATGGCCTCGCTCCCTTCCGTATCCGGGCCGTGTCCGGGGCGGCTCAGGTCACCGGACTGCTTTCGATCAGGTCGCGGAAGGCCGCCTCGAAGGCGCCCAACGCCGTGGCCACATGGGGCAGTTCCAGCGGATCCGGCGTCTGGAGCGCCCGTAGCCGCGACTCCTCCGCCGCGCCGAGCAGCGGCAGGGTCGCCAGCCGGAGCCGCAGGGTGTGCGGGGGGTCGCCGAAGCGGTGGCCCCCGGCCA
Source organism: Streptomyces javensis (assembly GCF_039525925.1). Taxonomy (NCBI): domain Bacteria; kingdom Bacillati; phylum Actinomycetota; class Actinomycetes; order Kitasatosporales; family Streptomycetaceae; genus Streptomyces; species Streptomyces javensis. Next base: position 99,860 of record NZ_BAAAIF010000016.1, read on the forward strand.
CGCTCCGGCCGAGCCGCCGCACCAGTTCGCGCTCCAGCTCCACCGAGTCGGTGATGCCACGGGCGGCGAGCACCCCGCGCAGCTCGTCCAGGTCGGCGTAGAGGTGCCGGCCGGCCTGCGGCGGGCGGGCCAGCGCCCCGACGGCGGTCAGCGCGCGGTAGGCGGCCGCGGCCACGGTCCCGTGCGCCCGGGCGGCGGCCGCCATCCGGTCCCGTACCGACTCGGGCTCGTCGAGGGCGTACGCGGCGGCCGCCGCGATGGGCGCGGGCAGCCCGGAGCGTACGGCGGTGAGCAGGGACAGCACCCGGCCGCGCAGCTCCGCCCCGCGCTCGGTGGCCGGGAAGCGGGCGATCGCGGCGGGCCAGCCCGCCGGGGTGAAGGCGCCCGCGAGATCGGAGAGCACGATCACGTTCTCCGGGGACATCTCGGCGGGGCTGAGCAGCACCGTGCCCCGCGGATGGTGGACGGTGTCCCGCCAGGTCTCGTCGCTGACGATCAGCAGCCCCTCGGCCACGGCCGCCTCGCACACCTCGTGCAGCAGCTCGGGCGGGGCCACCGTGCCGGTGGGATCGTCGGCCGCCGACAGCAGCAGGACCCGGGGCACCCCGCCCTCGGCGCGGATCCTGCGCACGGTCTCCAGCAGCGCGAACGGATCGGGCAGCCCACCGCATTCGGCCGGGACTGGCGCGTGGTGGGCGCGCCGGTCCACCAGCCGCACCAGCGGCGCGTACCAGGCGGCGCAGGGGCGGGGCAGCAGCACATCGCCGCCGGGGGCCGAGGCGAGCAGCGCCAGCAGCAGCGGCTCGGCGCCGGGGGCGACCACGACATGCTCCGGGTCGGTCCACAGCCCGCGCCGCGACCAGTAGCCACAGGCCGCCGAGCGCAGCCCGGCCGAGCCGCCGACCGGCTCCGGCGCGGTGTGACCGGCCGCCGCGACGAAGCCGTCGAGCAGCTCCGGGAGGACCGGCAGTCCGCCGTCGTCCCGGTCCGCCGGTGCCGGGGCGGTCCACTGCCGCTGCATTCCGTCCACACCTCCGCCCGTGTCCGGCGGGTCACCGCCCACGTATGTCCACCTTCGCAGATCTCCGGCCCCGTTTCGCGGAAGGGGGCCTGGGGACCCGGGCGCCATGACAGCGACGCCGGAACAACACGATGTGGTGACCCTGCTCACCGCGGACCACCATGCGGTGCGCGACCTCTTCGAGGGGTATCGCACCACCACCGACCCGGAGCTGCGTCGGCAGCTGGTCGACCGGATCACGGTGGCCGTGGTGCGGCACTCCGTGACCGAGGAGGCCCATCTGTACCCCACGGTCCGCAAGGCGCTGCCGAACGGCGACCGGATCGCCGACGAGGAGATCGAGGAGCTGACCGAGGCCGAGCGGATCCTGTCCGACCTGGACGCCGTGGACCCCCGGGACCGGCGGTTCGACCCGCTGGTCCAGGAGCTGATGGACGTGGTGTCCATGCACATCCGCGGCGAGGAGGACCTGGTCTTCCCCGAGCTGCGGGAGCGGCTCACCCCCGAGGAGCGGATGGCGCTGGGCCTGCGGGTCGGCGAGGCGGCGGCCGCGATGCAAGGGGTGCCCCCGGTCAGCCCGGAAGGTCCCGGTCCTGGTCGGACGCTGGCCGATCGGGTCCGGGAGCAGCTGACCGGCCGAACGCGATGAGGTCCCGCTCCAGGCCGCGGCCGCGGGTGCGCACCACGGTCTCGGCGAGCTCCGCCAGCTTGCGGTTGGTCCGCTGGGAGAGCCGGCGCAGCAGGTCGAACGCCTGGCCCGGGTCGCAGCCGAGGACGTACATGACGATGCCGCACGCCTGGTCCACCACCGGCCGGCGGCGCAGCGCCGTGTCCAGCTGGTCCACCTGGACCAGGGCGGCCCGGTAGAGCCGGTCGCGGGCCATGCTCTCGGTGGCCAGGTCGGCGAACGACCCGGTGGCGCCCTGAGCGGCCTTCCGCAGCGGCCCCGGGCGCAGCCCGTAGACCGAGACGGTCACGGTGAGCCCGTCGTAGGCGAAGGGAAGCGCGGCGGAGGACCGGATGCCCGCGTCCAGCGCCCGGGCCCGGTAGCGCGGCCAGCGGTCGTCGTGGAGCAGATCGTCGGCGCCCGCCGGGCGGCCGGTGTCCAGCGCCATGAGGATCGGGCCCTCCCCCACCCCCAGCTGGACCGACACCAGCGCGGACAGATCGGGGTGGGTGGCCGCCGTGGTCCGGTCGGCGTCCACGGCGCCGGGGGGCTCCTCGGCGAGTACGGCGGTGGCGGTGGCCCCGCAGCTCGCGGGGGTGCCCGCGGCGGCCTGCTCCGCCAGTTCGGCCAGACCGCGCCCGAGGGAGGGTGCGTCGGTCGGGAAGGCCGCGCGGATGTGCCTACGGTCGGGCATTGCCGAGTTCACTCCTTTCGCTCCGGTGCGATGTGCTGTCCGGCCCCGTCCTTCCGGGGCCCCTATTTTTTCGGGTCTCCACGCCCTTGAGTGGAAAACATCACCCATGTACTCCCGCGGCTGCGGGCAGGCTACGGTGTGCCCATGCCAGACGCACAGGAGTTTGGGGCGGAGTTCTCAGACTTCCGCAGACGGGTTGACGAGCTGCGGACCGCGCGGGCGCTGCCCTCGCATGAGCGGCCTTCCCTGCTGGACGCCGCTCTCTTCGAACTCCAGCATGTGGTGGACGTGCTGTGGCCACGGTACGAGGAGCTGACGGCCGACTCGTCCCGGAGCCCCGGCGGCGGCCGGGGCGACCCGCAGGAGCAGCAGCTGCTGCGGGCGCTGTTCCAGCGGCTGCCGATCGCCACGGTGCTGCTGGACCGCGATGCCGTGGTGCGGCGCATGAACTTCACCGCCACCCAGCTGTTCCACACCCGGGCCGGATACGCCACCGGCCGCCCGCTCACCGCCGCGCTGCGGCGCGACGGGCAGGCGGCGCTGCGCTCACAGGTCGCCGCGGTCGCGCGCGGCGAGGGCGACCGCAGTCTGACGGTGTGGCTGTCGCAGCCGCCCGTCCACGGTGAGGTGCGGGTGACCCTGGCCGCGCTGCGGCCGCCGGGCGAGCCGCATCCGGCGGTGCTGGCGGCGTTCCAGCCCGGGGTGGCCGGTCCGGCGGTGGACCAGGGGGCGGCCGGGGCGTGGGCCCAGGAGTCCCGGCCGGATCTGGGCGAGGTGTCCCGCCATGCCGAGCTGCTGGACCTGGTGGACGACACGGCGGCGGCGCTGCTGCGGGTGGACCCGGCCGGGGGCGGCCCGGAGGCGGTGCTGGCCGCGGCCGCGGAGGTGCTGCACGGCCGGTTCGCGGACTGGGTGATCGCCGACCTGGCCCCGGAGGACGGTCCCGGCAACCCGCGCCGGGTGGTGGCGCTCGGCCCGCGGGGCGCGGTGGGCGACCGTACGGCACCCCTGGCCGAGCAGGATCCGGCCGACTGCCCCGTGGTGGTCGACGCGCTGTACGACGGGGCCTCCGCGCTGCGGGTCAGCCCGGTCGACGCCGACGCCTTCGGCCGGGACGCCACGGGCGCTCCGGTGCTGGTGCGGGAGGAGGTCACCTCGCTGCTGTGCATACCCCTGCGGGCCGGCGCGGGCCCGGTCCTGGGGGCGCTCACGCTCTTCCGTACTGGCGGGCGCGGTGCCTTCGAGATGGCGGAGGCGGGCGTGGCGGACCGGATCTCCCGCCATGTCGCCCTGGCCATGGCGCGCACGGCCGAGCGCGCCCCGGCCCCCGGGGCGTGACCCGCGTACGGCACCGGCTCAGGCGGCATGGGCACCGACCTGCCTGCCCAGGCGGGCGCACGTGGCGCTGATCAGGCGGGACACCCGCATCTGGGAGATGCCGAGCCGGTCGGCGATCCGACTCTGGGTCTCGTCGCAGAAGAACCGCAGGTAGAGGATCTCTCGCTCGCGCTCGGGGAGCTTGCGCAACCAGGGCTTGAGGGATTCGCGCCGCACGACCCGCTCGTAGGAGGGCTCGGTGGAGCCGAGGGTGTCCATCAGGCCGAAGCCGTCGTCCGCGCCGGGCAGCTCCGCGTCCAGCGACAGCGGCGCGAAGCTGCCCAGGGCCTCCATGCCGGCGCGCACCTCCTCCTCGCTCAGACCGGTGTGCGCGGCGATGTCGGCCACCTTCGGGGTGCGCGCGTCCGGTGAGCGGGTGAGCTCCCGGACGGCGTCGCGGACCCGGACGCGCAGCTCCTGGACCCGGCGCGGGACGTGCACCCCCCACATGTGGTCACGGAAGTGGCGCTTGACCTCCCCGACCACGGTCGGGACGGCGTAGCTCTCGAAGGCCGAGCCGCGGTCCGGGTCATAGCGCCTGACGGCCTTGACCAGGCCGACCATGGCGACCTGCCGCAGATCCTCGGTGGCCTCGCCGCGGTTGCGGAACTGGCCGGCGAGCCGCTCGGCCATGGGCATCCAGGCCCGGACGACGTCCTGGCGCAGGGCCTCCTTCGACGGGCCGTCCGGCAGGGCGGCGATCCGGCGGAACTCGACGGAGGTGTCCGGGGCGTCGTCGTGCGGATGCCTGGGGTGTGCTCGGGGGTGTGCCCGTACGGACGTCATACGCCGCATCTCCCTAGAACTGCCGCCGGTCCCACCACGGGGGCAAACCTGGACGGACAGGGCGACCCGACGACACGCCTTTCGGAGCCGGGCTGCTCTCGTGGCATGCCTCCAGTCCGAAGCACGTTCAGCGGGTGCCCGCTTCGCGCCGTATCAAACGAGGTTTCCTTCGCCGGGCCCCGGTTACCCGTCGAATCCGCCGGAATCCGCGCTCGAGGAGGGCCCCATGACCGAGTACGGCTACTTCCTGGCCGCCGAAGAACACGGGCCTGCGGACCTTGTCGAGCAGGCCCGGATGGCGGAGCAGGCCGGTTTCAGCCATCTGTGGATCTCGGACCACTACCACCCGTGGAACGACGCCCAGGGCCAGAGCTCGTTCGTCTGGTCGGTGATCGGCGCCCTCGCGCAGGCCACCAGCCTGCCCGTGCAGACCGCGGTGACCTGCCCGATCATGCGTATCCACCCGGCCATCGTGGCCCAGGCCGCCGCGACCAGCGCGGTGCTGCTCGAGGGCCGCTTCCGGCTGGGCGTGGGCAGCGGCGAGGCGCTGAACGAGCATGTGCTGGGCGACCGTTGGCCGCCCGCGCCGATCCGGCTGGAGATGCTGGAGGAGGCCGTGATGGTGATGCGCCAGCTGTTCGAGGGGCGCCGCGTCACCCATCACGGCAAGCACTACACGGTGGAGAACGCCCGGCTGTACACCGTGCCCGAGGAGCCGGTGCCCATCGACATCGCGGCCTTCGGATCGGTCGCCGCCGCGCTGGCCGGACGGGTCGGCGACGGCTTCATCACCGTGAACCCGGACGCGGAGCTGGTGGCGCGGTTCCGGCGCGGCAGCGGCGCCGGGGGCAACAGCAAACCCGCCCGCGGCGGCCTGAAGGTGTGCTACGGCCCGGATCCCGACGAGGCGCTGCGCACCGCCCACCGGCTGTGGCCGACCGAGGGGCTGCCCGGCGAGGTGCTGTCGACGCTGACCACCCCGGCCCAGTTCGAGCAGGCCGCCCAGCTCGTCACCCCCGAGCGGATCGCCGATGAGGTGGTCTGCGGGGATGACGCGGAGGCGCATGTGTCCGCGCTGAACGCCTACGCGGAGGCCGGGTTCGACACCGTCTACGTCCATCAGATCGGCCCCGACCAGCGCGGCTTCTTCGACTTCTACCGCACCAAGGTGCTGCCGCAGGTGGCCGGTTGACCACGATCGCCGGTAAGAGCGATCGCCGAGAGGAGCGATGACCCACCATGACCATGAAAGTGGCCGACTACATACTCGCCCGGCTGTCGGAGTGGGGTGTCGAGCATGTGTTCGGCTACCCGGGGGACGGAATCAACGGCCTGCTCGCCGCATGGGGGCGGGCCGAGAACGAGCCCCGGTTCATCCAGGCCCGGCACGAGGAGATGGCCGCGTTCCAGGCCGTCGGCTACGCCAAGTTCAGCGGCCGCCTCGGCGTCTGCGCGGCGACCTCGGGACCCGGCGCGATCCACCTGCTGAACGGGTTGTACGACGCCAAGATGGACCACGTCCCGGTGGTGGCGCTGGTCGGCCAGACCCACCGCAGCGCGATGGGCGGCTCGTACCAGCAGGAGGTGGATCTGCACAGCCTCTTCAAGGACGTGGCCTCCGACTTCCTGGAGACGGTCACCGTCCCCGAGCAGCTGCCCAACGTCCTGGACCGGGCCATCCGCACCGCCTACGCCCGCCGCGCCCCCACCGCCGTGATCATCCCGGCGGATGTGCAGGACCTCGACTACTCCGCGCCCACCCACGACTTCAAGATGGTGCCCTCCAGCCTGGACCGCAGCGGCTGGTCCGCGGTGCCCTCCAGCAGCGCGGTGGAGCGGGCCGCCGAGGTGCTGAACGCGGGCGAGCGGGTGGCGATCCTGGTCGGCCAGGGCGCGGCCGGGGCGCGCAAGGAGGTCCAGCAGGCGGCCGAGACCCTCGGCGCCGGGGTGGCCAAGGCGCTGCTCGGCCTGGATGTGCTCAGCGATGAACTGCCCTATGTCACCGGGTCCACCGGACTGCTGGGCACCCGGCCCTCGTACGAGCTGATGCGGGACTGCGACACCCTGCTGACCATCGGCTCCAGCTTTCCGTACAGCCAGTTCCTGCCGGAGTTCGGCAAGGCGCGCGGGGTCCAGATCGATCTCGATCCGCACATGATCGGGATGCGCTATCCGTACGAGGTCAACCTGGTCGGTGACGCCCGCGAGACCCTGCTGCGGCTGCTGCCGCTGCTGGAGCGCAAGGAGGCGCGCGACTGGCAGGAGGAGATCGTCGCGGGCGTACGGCGCTGGCGCGAGGTGATGGGCTCCCGCGCGGAGGTGTCCGCCGATCCGATCAACCCCGAGTACGTGGCCCACTGCCTGGACCCGCTGCTGCCCTCGGACACCATCGTCACCTGCGACTCCGGCTCCGTCGCCAACTGGTACGCCCGCCATCTGCGGATGCGCGGCGAGATGCGCGGCTCGCTTTCTGGCACGCTGGCCACGATGGGCTGCGGAGTGCCGTACGCGATCGGCGCCAAGTTCGCCCGTCCGGACCGGCCGGCGGTGGCGCTGGTCGGGGACGGCGCGATGCAGATGAACGGCCTGGCGGAGCTGATCACGGTGGCCAAGTACCGCCAGTTGTGGGAGGACCCCCGGCTGGTGATCGCCATCTGGAACAACCAGGACCTCAACCAGGTCACCTGGGAGATGCGGGCCATGGGCGGGGCGCCGCAGTTCCCGCCGTCGCAGTCGATCCCGGATGTCTCCTACGCGCGGTTCGCCGAATCGCTCGGCATGACCGGCATCCGGGTGGAGAAGCCCGAGCAGGTCGAGCGGGCGTGGCGCGAGGCGCTGAGCGCGGACGGTCCGGCGGTCGTGGAGTTCCTCACCGACCCGGACGTCCCCCCGATCCCGCCGCACGCCACCCGGGAGCAGATGGAGGCCACGGTCGAGTCGATCATCAAGGGCGACCCGGACCGGGCGGGCATGGTCCGCCAGGGCCTGAAGGCGAAGGTGCAGGAGTTCCTGCCGCACCGGAAGAAGACGTCAGACGACGACTGAGGCGCCTGACGCACCTGGTGTTCCCGTTTCGACCCCGTCCGCGCTGGCTACCCGCCGCACCGTACGGAAGCGAACCCGGACCGGAACAGACCGGAAGGACGTGAGCAGCAATGAAGGTCGCCTTTCTCGTCGCCCCGGAAGGCGTGGAACAGGTCGAGCTGACCGACCCCTGGCAGGCGGTTCGGGACGCCGGGGGCACCCCCCGGCTGGTGTCCACCAAGCCCGGCAGCATCCAGGCGTTCAACCATCTCGACAAGGCTGACACCTTCGAGGTCGACCAGGTCGTGAAGGACGCGACGGTCGAGGAGTACGACGCCCTGGTGCTGCCCGGCGGGGTGGCCAATCCCGACTTCCTGCGCCTGGACGAGGCGGCCGTCGCCTTCGCCAGGGGCTTCTTCGACGCGGGCAAGCCGGTGGCCGCGATCTGCCACGCCCCCTGGACGCTGGTGGAGGCCGATGTCGTACGCGGCCGCACCCTGACGTCCTGGCCGAGCCTGCGCACCGACATCACCAACGCCGGCGGAACCTGGGTGGACGAGCAGGTCAAGGTCTGCACCGGCGGGCCCAACACCCTGATCACCAGCCGTAAGCCGGATGACCTCAAGGCGTTCCACGAGGCGTTCCTGGAGGAGTTCGCGAAGTCGACGAAGGGATCGGCACGATGACGGAGGACCGCAAGGAGCGGCAGCGCGACATGTACCGCGCGCCCGACCCCGCCGAAGGGCCGCTGACCACCGACCAGGGTGTGGCCGTCGACCACACCGATGACTCCCTCACCGTGGGCGAACGCGGCCCGACCCTGATGGAGGACTTCCACTTCCGCGAGAAGCTGACCCATTTCGACCACGAACGCATCCCGGAGCGGGTGGTGCACGCGCGGGGCGCGGGCGCGTACGGCTATTTCGAGCCGTACGAGTCCTGCGCGGAGTTCACCCGCGCCGCCTTCCTCCAGGACCCGTCGGTGCGCACCCCGGTCTTCGTACGGTTCTCCACCGTGCAGGGGCCCCGGGGCTCGGCGGACACGGTGCGGGACGTGCGGGGCTTCGCGACGAAGTTCTACACCTCGGAGGGCAACTACGACCTGGTCGGCAACAACATGCCGGTCTTCTTCATCCAGGACGGGATCAAGTTCCCCGACTTCGTGCACGCGCTCAAGCCGGAGCCGCAGAACGACATCCCGACCGGCGCCTCCGCCCATGACACCCTGTGGGACTTCGTCTCGCTCCAGCCCGAGACCATGCACATGATGATGTGGCTGATGTCGGACCGGGCGATTCCGCGCAGCTACCGGATGATGCAGGGCTTCGGGGTGCACACCTTCCGCTTTGTGGACGCCCAGGGCCGCGGCACCTTTGTGAAGTTCCACTGGAAGCCGAAACTGGGCGTCCACTCGCTGGTGTGGGACGAGGCGCAGGAGTGCCAGGGCCGCGACCCGGACTTCAACCGGCGCGATCTGTGGGAGGCGATCGAGGCGGGTCAGTACCCCGAGTACGAGCTGGGGGTGCAGCTGATCCCGGAGGAGGACGAGTTCAACTTCGATGTCGATCTGCTCGACGCCACGAAGATCATTCCGGAGGAGCAGGTGCCGGTGCGGCCGATCGGCCACATGGTCCTGAACCGCAACCCGGACAACTTCTTCGCGGAGACCGAGCAGGTGGCCTTCCACACCGCGAACGTGGTCCCCGGTATCGACTTCACCAATGACCCGCTGCTCCAGGCCCGTAACTTCTCGTATCTGGACACCCAGCTGATCCGGCTGGGCGGCCCCAACTTCGCACAGCTGCCGGTCAACCAGCCGGTCACCCCGGCCCGGACCAACCAGCGGGACGGCTACCACCAGAGCATGATCCACAAGGGGACGAACTACTCCCCCAACTCCCTCGGCGGCGGTTGCCCGGCCCTCGCGGGGGCGGACGGCTATGCCTTCTCCCACTACGCGGAGCGGGTCGAGGGCCATAAGATCCGCAAGCGGAGCGAGTCCTTCAAGGACTTCTACAGCCAGGCCGCGCTCTTCTGGAACAGCATGAGCGACTGGGAGAGGCGCCATATCGTGGACGCCTTCCGCTTCGAGCTGGGCAAGGTCGGCGCGGTACATGTCCGGGAGCGCACGGTCGGGCAGCTGGCCCAGGTCGACTACGACCTGGCCTCGCAGGTGGCCCAGGGCATCGGCGTGGCGCTGCCGGAGCCCGGCGCCAACAACCACAAGCCGCAGGCCTCGCCCGCGCTGAGCCTCGACAACCTCCAGGGCGACGGCTCCATCCGCACCCGGCAGATCGCGGTACTGGTCATGGACGGCGTGGACACCGGCCAGCTCACCCAGGCCCAGGAGGCGCTCACCGCCCAGGGCGCCATCGTCGAGGCCCTCGCCCCGCACGACGGCAAGGTCCTCGGCGCCGACGGCAATGGCTACGCGGTGGACCGCGCCCTCCCCACGGTCGCCTCCGTCCTCTACGACGCGGTCCTCCTCCCCGGCGGCCCCACCGGCACCCCCGGCCTGGCCTCCGACCCCGACGCCATGCGCTTCGTCCGCGACGCCTACCGCCACGGCAAGCCCATCGCGGCCCTCGGCTCCGGCGTCGGCATCCTCTCCTCCCTCGACCCGGAGGGCCTCCACATCGCCTCCGGCCACGGCCACGTCTGCACCGACCGCGGCGTCGTCACGGACACCACGACGGGCACGGCGAGCGAGGAATTCACCCAGGCCTTCACCGAGGCCATAGCCGCCCACCGGCACTGGGACCGGCCCCGGGTCCGCTGCTGAATTCCGCGGGGCGCGGTGGGCCGATATGCGGGTGGGGGGTGTTGAGCGGAGTTCGACTCCGCTCAACACCCCCCACCCGCACCCGTTGGTGCGGTCGGACCCGCAGGTGGTGCGGGCACCCCCGCGCCCCGGGTCGCACCCACCCCCGCGCCCCGGGCCACGCCCGGGTAGTCGGGCCCGCCCGGGCTTGAGGGCGTGCCCGCCCGGGCTTGAGGGCGTGCCCGCCGGGGGCCCGGCGTGGGTCCGCCGGGTGGGCCCGGGGCGGGCCGCCGGGCGGGCCCGGGGGTGGATCCACCGGGCGGACCCGGGGTGGATCCACCGGGCGGACCCGGGGTGGATCCACCGGGCGGACCCGGGGTGGATCCACCGGGCGGACCCGGGGTGGATCCACCGGGCGGGCCCGGGGTGGTCCACCGGGCGGGGTGGTCCGCCGGATGGGCCCACCCGCGCCCGGGCCGCGTTCGCGGGTGCGCAGCCCCGCTGGCGCTTGAGGAGCAGGACCCGGGGCGAAGCCCGCACGGTCCGCCGGGCGGGCCCACCCGCGCCCGGGCCGCGTTCGCGGGTGCGCAGCCCCGCTGGCGCTTGAGGCTTGAGGAGCGGGGCCCGGGGCGAAGCCCGCACGGTCCGCCGGATGGGCCCACCCGCGCCCGGGACGCGTTCGCGGGTGCGCAGCCCCGCTGGCGTTTGAGGAGCGGGGCCCGGGGCGAAGCCCGCACGGGGCCAAGGGCGGCACCCACTGGCAAGTGCGCCATCCAGCCCCTTCGGCGTTTGAGGAGCGGGGTCCGGGGCGGAGCCCCGGTGGGGGCGCGGGGGCGGAGCCCCCGCTTTCGGGAAGGGGCGGGGTGGGGAACTGCCCCCCTACGGCTCACGCCCCAACAGGGCCAAAAGCCGAGCCTGTGCATCCGCCCCCACCGGCGGCTCAACCGGCGCCGCAAACAGCCCGCTCTCCTCCAAATCCGCCGCATACGGCGCGACCTCCCGCACCGAAAAGTCCACCAGCGGCTTAGGAATGCGCTCATCCGCCCCAATCGCCCGGGCCAGATCCCACGCATGCACCGCCGCGTCAGCCGTCATCTGCGCGCAGTAATGCGTCGCGGGGCTCTCCCCGTACGAGAGGTCGACCATCCGGTCGAGCGCCCCCGGCTCGCGGAAGGCATCCCGCGCCGCGGTCGCCACCACATCCCACGTGGCGACGGGGTCGTCACCGAGCAGATCGCCCTCCAGCGCATCGCTCTGGTCGCCGACGCTCGCCCCCTCCCGGACCAGCGGCGGCACCCACATCTGCTCGACGGCGAGATGGTTCACCAGGTCGCGTACGGTCCATTCGGTGCAGGGCGTCGGGGCGTCCCACTGATCGGGCCGGATCGCGTGGACCCGTTCGGTGAAGAGGTCCAGCGCCTCGCTGTGCCTGGTCAGCAGCGGGTTCTCCGCCATGGGCGATCACCCCGTGTGAGGAGGATGAGGGGGCTGAGGAGGAGCCACAGGCCCCGAAGGGGCAGAAGGGGCAGAGGGCGCAGCAGGCGCAGAAGGCGCGGCAGGCGCACCGGGCCGCCGCCCAGCCCCCTGCCCCGCCGCGCTCTTCAGCCACCCCGCCACCACCAGCAACAGCGCGAAGACGACCAACGCCGCCGCCCACCCCGGAAGCGCCAGCGCGAACAGCAGCACCAGGCACGCCGTCAGCGCACCCCCCGCGTAGAGCGCGGCCGCCGCCGCGCCACCGTAGAGGCGGACCGCGCGCCGCCCGGACTGCTCACGCAGCTCCCGGCGGACCTCTTCGCGGACGGCTCGTGCGACCGGCTCCGCCAGGTCCCCGGCCGAGGGTATGCCCGCCTTCGGATAGTCCGATTTATCAGTCATGTGCCGCCGGGTACCCGTACCCCATCCCCGTTAACAGTCCTCAACAGTCCCCGTCAACGCGAGCGGACCACGGGTACGCGGGCACTTCCGCAGGGCGTCTCGACAGAGCACGGCGCCGGACCCGGCCCCTGATGTCCCGCGTCCGGCGCCGCTCCTCACTCCCTACGGGCCGCTCGGCCGACCGACGGGTCCCCCTCCCCCACGGGCCTCAAACCCCAGCATCGAACGTGGTCCCCAATCGTCCCGACGGCGTGGTCCCGATCGTCCCGACGACCTCGTGTCGATGTCGTCGTCATGGGTACGCGTGGGGGACGCGAAATCTGGAGGGAGTACATGCGACTCGCACATCTCCAACCGCTCTACGACCGCCCGGGCCCCTGGGCCAGCGTCTACTTCGACACCTCGCACCCCGACGAGTCAGCGGCCGAGGAGCAGGAACGCGCCGCCCGCGAGGCGAGCCGCCGGCTGGAAGGGCAGGGCGCCGACCAGGCCACCTGCCGTGCGGTGTACGACAGGCTGGCCGCGCTGCCGCCCGGTGCGGGACCGGCCGGGTGGGCCGTCTTCGCCACGGCCGGTGAAGTGGTCCTCGACACCCCGTTGCTGACCCCGCCGCCGATGAGCGAGCCCCCGTGCTGGTCGGCGCTTCCACATGTGGGGCCGCTGCTGGAGCTGACCGGCGAGGACCCGTCCTGCCTGGTGGCGTACATCGACCGCACCGGCGCGGACGTCGAGCTGCGCGACGCGCACGGCGGCGACCGGGTCGGCTCGGTGGAGGGTCGGCAGTGGCCGGTGCACCGGACCGCCAGCGCCGACTGGTCGGAGCGCCACTTCCAGCTCAAGACGGAGAACACCTGGGAGCAGAACGCCGCCCTGATCGCCGATGAGCTGGGCACCTGCCGGCAGGAGACCGGCGCGGATCTGGTGGTGCTGGCCGGGGACCCGCGCGAGCGGCGCGCGGTCCACGAGCGGCTGCCCAAGGAGCTGCGCTCGGCGGCGGTGGAGACCTCGCGCGGGGGCCGCGCCCCCGGTTCCGCCCCGCCCGGCAGCCACGCCGCCCGGCTGCTGGACCAGGAGGTGGACGACGCACGCGCCCGCTACGCCCAAGAGCGCGATGAGGAGGCGCTGGAGCGGTTCCGGGCCGGCCGGATGCCCTCCGGCGGGCGCGTGGAGGCGGCCGAGGGAGTTCCGGCGCTGGTCGACGCGGCACGTGAGCACCGCATAGGCTCGTTGCTGATACGCCCGGACGGGCCCGATCTGTACCGCGAGGTATGGGTGGGCACCGAACCCGACCAGCTGGCCTTGCGCCGTACCGATGTCCAGTACCTGGGCGACACCCAGCCGTCCCCGGCCCGCGCCGACGACGCGCTGATCCGTTCGGTCGTGGCCACCGGCGCCGAAGCGCTGATGGTGGCACCGGCCGGGGCGGAGCCGAACGGCGACGACATCCCGGTGGGCGGCCTCGGCGCACTGCTGCGCTGGCCGTACGAGGGCGGCACGGATTGAACATCCCGGGAGCGGATTCGACCGTCCCGGGAACCGATTGACACATCCTGGGAGATGACCGGCCCGGGAGACACACGGACCCGCTGAGGAAGGGGACCGACATGCAGCGAGGCAGCGACCGGCTGAGCGTCCACAAGGACGACGAGATGAAGCACGAGCTCCAGGGGCTGATCCGCTCCGGGCACCCGACCCGTGCCGAGGAGTGGCACGACCCGGAGCCGTCCGCCGACGACGACCCGGACGTCGCCCTGGGGCCGATCCCGGCTCGGGGGACGACCGGCGAGGCCGAGGCGGTGCGCTTCGAGTTCGCCCGCCGACTGGGACGTACGTCGTTCCCGGCGGACCGCGAGGGGCTGCTGGACGTCCTGGAGGACCGGCACGCGCCGGACGGGCTGATCGCTCTGGCCGAGGAACTGCCCACGGACCAGACGTTCCACACGGTGCAGGAGGTGGTCTCGGCGCTGGGGCTGCACCCGAGCACGTAGCCGCGGCCGCGCCCGAGTACATGGGGGATCCCCCAGGGATCGCGGACGGGGCGTATCCGTCGCGCATACTCCCCGCCCCGGCTGGGTACTGCGGGCAGCACATCACCCACGAAGGGGGAGGTGGACAGATGCCCCACGACCCACCTCGCGACCCGACGCGCCCCGTGCGGGAGGTCATGACGCGGCCCGCGATCTGGGTACGCCCGGACGCCTCGCTGGTGGAGGCCGCTCAACTGATGCGCGCACAGGACATCGGCGATGTGCTGATCGCCAGCGAGGGAGAGGTGCTCGGCGTCCTCACCGACCGCGACATCACTCTCCGCGCGGTCGCCGAGGGCGTCGACCCCCTCGCCGTCACCTGCCATGCCATATGCACCCCGGATCCGGTGACGATCGGGCCGGACGAGGAGGTGGCCGAGGCCGCCGCGCTGATGCGGCGGCATGCGGTGGGGCGGCTGCCGGTGGTCGAGGCGGGGCGTGCGCTGGGCGTGATCAGCCGGGGCGATGTGACGGAGCCGCGTATCTGACGGAGCTGCGTATCTGACGGAGCCGCGTATCTGACGGGATCGCCCTGGCGTCCCGCAGCGCCGCTCCCGCATCCTCGTTCCCGCAGCACCGTTTCCGCAGCACATTCCGCCGAAGGGGCGGTGGGGTCCGTGTCCCCGCCGCCCCTTCGGCGCGATACCGACCGTTCGCATGTCGAGACGGATCTTCTCGTGATGCGAGATGCCCTCTACCGTGGAGCCACCCGTTCACCGGTCCCGAAGGGGGAGTTCCGCCATGCCGAAGGACACCGCCGTCTACACCCACGGCCACCATGAGTCGGTGCTGCGCTCGCACACCTGGCGCACCGCCGCCAACTCCGCCGCGTACCTCACCGGCCATCTGCGGCCCCATATGCGGATCCTGGACATCGGCTGCGGCCCCGGCACCATCACCGCGGACCTGGCGGAGCTGGTCCCCCAGGGGCAGGTCACGGGCGTCGACGCGGAGGGCGCCATCCTGGAGCGGGCGCGTGCGGTGGCCGAGGAGCGCGGGCTGGCCAATGTCTCCTTCGCGGTCGCCGACGTCCACGCACTGGACCACCCCGACGACTCCTTCTGCGTGGTCCACGCCCATCAGGTGCTCCAGCACGTCGGCGACCCGGTGGGGGCGCTGCGCGAGATGCGACGGGTGTGCGCGCCGGGCGGCATCGTGGCGGTGCGCGACTCCGACTACGCCGCCATGACCTGGTATCCGTCCGTCCCCGGGCTGGACGGCTGGCTGGACCTCTACCGCCGGGTCGCACGGGCCAACGGCGGCGAGCCGGACGCCGGTCGCAGGCTGCGTTCCTGGGCCCTGGAGGCGGGGTTCACCGACATCACCTCGACCGCCACGGCGTGGGCCTACGCCACCGAGGAGGAGCGGGCGTGGTGGAGCGGGCTGTGGGCGGACCGCACGGTCGCCTCCTCCTACGCCCGGCTCGCGGTGGACGGCGGCCATGCCACGGAGGAGGAGCTGCGGTCGATCGCGGCGGCGTGGCGGACGTGGGGCGAGGCTCCGGACGGTTGGTTCGGCATCCTGCACGGTGAGATCCTCTGCCGCGTCTGAGCAGTTCAACTAGGCTCGCCCGCATGGATATTCTGGGGACTTCACTCCGCGTGTGCGTCGACGACCTGGACTCGGCGATCGCCGTCTACGAAAAGCTGACGGGAGCCGAGGCGGTGCGCTTCCAGCGCGGCCCCGTCGCGGTCGCGGCGGTCGGCTGCTTCTTCCTGATGAGCGGACCGGAGTCGGAGATGTCGATTCTCCGCAAGATCACGGCGACGATCGCGGTGAAGGACGTGGATGAGGCGATCGCCGATCTGACGGCGGTCGGTGGGCAGATCGTCGCCGGTCCGCTGCCCGCCCCCGTGGGCCGCACCCTGGTGGCCCGCCACCCCGACGGCTCGATCTTCGAGTACGTCGACCGGAACCCGGCGTGACCCGCCCGTGAACACACCGTCCGGCAGACCCGTCAGGAGGGCGGTCCCGGATCCACGATGACCTCCTCGTCGTCGACCTCCTCGTAGAGATCGTCCACATCCCGGAGCTCATCGCTCTTGATCCGGACCGCCTCCTCCTCGGCGGACAGCCCGCTGGTCGAGCCCTCCTGGGAGTAGACGTCCTGCTCACGCGGGAGGTCGGGATCCGGCTCGTCGTACAGCAGCCCGGCCGGTTCCGGCACGCTGCCGACCGGCTCCCCCGCCTCCGGCTCCTCGTCCGTCAACCGCTCGTCGAGTGACTCCCGCTCACGCGTCTCCGCGCTCGTGGTGTCCCGGTACACGGCGATCGTCGGCTCGTCCCCGGCCACGGGCAACTGCTCGGGATCCTCGGCCCACTGCTGCCCGGGCGTCCCGTCCTGGAGATCGGGAATCCCCTCATCCTCCGGATCCGCCCCAGGATCATGCGGTGTCCTCACGGTACGCGGCTCCTTTCCGGTGATGCACCATGCCGGCGTCCATGCCCGGGTGCCCACCATGCACCACCGCCATGCGGACCCGGCCCCGCCCTGGCCCCCTCCGGCTCACGATGACCCACGGCGCGGGACCCGCCACGCGGGCGCGGCCCGGCCGGGACCACTCGGCGGGCGCGGGACGCATGCGGGCGCGGCCCGGGCGGGCCGCGAAGCGCCCCTACAGGGCGCAGGCCGCCGACGGACGCACCCGGGCTCGCCGCGCGGCCACGCGCCAGGCGAGACGCGATGCGGGCCGGTGCCCGCGGGCCGCAGCGCGAGCGCCGCGCCGCCCCCGCAAGCCCGCCCGCGAGCGCGGCCGGATCGGGCGGCCGACCGCAGGCCAAGCCCAGCAGGCGGCCCATTTGCGACCAGCCCACGTGCAGAGCGCGGGCGCAGCCCGGCCAAAGCACTCGCCATGCGGGCGCACGCCGGTTGGGCCGTCGCACGGCCCGGCCCAGACCACTCGGCGGGCGCGGGACACATGCGGGCGCGGCCCGGGCGGGCCGCTCGTCGAGGGGGCGCACCCCGGCGTGGTTTCTGCGGGCCGTAGGCCCGCTAGGCGGGCCGCATGCGGAATTCGTAGTGGGCGGGGAGGGGGTGGTCGGCGTGGGTTCGGGCGCGGGCCTCCTCGGTGAGTGGGTCCTCGGTGCCGGTCGCCAGCCGTTCCACGATCGCGTACCAGGTGTCGCTCAACGCCTCGTCGCCCTCGCGCAGATCGCAGACCTCGAAGCCCTCGTCGAAGACGGCGCGGGCGGCCAGGGCGTCGCCCTGGGCCAGCAGGACCTGGGCGCGCAGCAGCCGGAAGCGGCCGCGTGCGCGGATGGCGGGGCGCAGGGCGTCGAGTACCGCTCGTGCGTCGTCGGCGCGGTCGGCCGCGAGCAGCGCGACGATCGCCTCCCGGCCCAGCGCCGCCTCGGCCGTCTCCAGGGCGAGCGGGTCCGCGGCGACGGGCGGCGCGGCCAGCGAGACGCCCGCCCCCTGCCCGGCTCCCTCCCCCCGCGCCACGCCCTGCCCCGTTCCCGCCGTTTCGAGCACCGCAGGCGCCTCGGGCTCCGGGGCGGTGGCCGAGGCGAGGAGGAGCCGTACGGCGCGCAGCAGCCGTTCCGCCGCGCGCGCCGCATGGCCGGACGCGGTGTCGGCGACGGCGAGACACCGCAGCGTCCAGGGCGTCTCCGCGCACCGCAGCGACCGCTCCCAGCTGCGCTCGGCCTGGGCGCGGTCGCCCGCGTGCCACTGGGCGACACCCAGGTGGTACTCGGCGGCGGCGGTGGAGGGCGCCGCTTCGAGGAGGTCGCGCCAGGCGGGCGCGACGACGGATGCGCCGGGGTCGGCCTGGGGGCGGCCCGGCTCCCAGTCGGGCAGGGCGCCGGTGCGCAGCAACCGGCGCCACGGCTCCTGCTCCTCCCCCAGCGTGTCGGGGTCGAACGGCGTCCCGGGCAGTTGGAATCCGCCGCGCTCGATCTCCAGCGCGCCCCAGCCGGAGCCGGTCGCGAGGCGCTCCGCCGGTTCCGCGTCGGCGTACGGGCGCCAGGCGGCGTAGGCCGCGTCGACGGCGGCGCGCGGCAGCGCGGCCTCCAGCCGGGTCTCGGTCTCGCGGCGGGCGGCGGCCCAGTCGGCGCCGTGGACGGCTGCCGGGTCGGTGGTCAGCGGCCCGTACGCCTCCAGCCAGGCGAACTCCTCGCCCGCCTCCAGCGGGATGTGCTCGAGCTGGGTGCGGGCGAGCCCGGCCTGGATCTCGGCGTAGCCGCCGGTGCCGGGCTCGGTCAGCCACTGCTGCCAGCGGCGGCCGCCGGGGCCCGCGCCCCAGACGAAGAGCTTGCGGCCGCGCAGCAGATCGGTCGAGGTCTGGACGAGGCCGCCACCGTCGGCGTCGAGTGAGGCGATCCAGCGGCGGACGCCGTCGGGCACCTCGTAGAAGTAGTCGGCGGGGTAGGCGCCGCGCAGCGGATAGGTGCGGTCGGCGCCGTCCCACTCGGGGACCGGGACCTTGCTGAGGGTGCGGGCGTAGCCGAAGTGCCAGGCGCCGTCGGCGGGGGCGAGGACGCGGGTGTGCTCGTCCTCGGGGACGGCGATGTTGGACCACCAGTAGACGGGGGCCGGGAGGTGGTGGGGGTTGCGGATCCGGACGCCCACGTGGAGGAACGAGGAGTCGGCGGGCAGCCACAGGTCCACCTGGAAGGGCAGGTCGCGCAGCCGCTCCCACTCCCACAGCCGCACCATCGCGCCCCCGTCGGCGGCGTCGGGCGCGGGGACCCGGGCGGCGTGCAGGGGTGAGCAGGAGAGGGTGGTGTGGCCGGTGGCGCCGATGTTCCACTCGATCCCGCCGGAGAACCAGGCGCCGTTGAGGGCGAAGTCGGCGGGCTGGAGCACCGGGTTCCGGTACAGCAGTTCACGGCCGGTCGGCTTGTGGACCAGTGAGTGGACCCGGCCGCCGAGCCCCGGCAGCACGGTGGCCCGCAGCCGGTCGTTCTCCAGGACGATGGCGTCGAGCGCGGCGGGGGCGCGGTCGCGGCCGTAGCCGTCGCGCAGCCGCACCGGCAGCACCGACCGCAGGGGTGCGTAGGCGACCTGACGGGCCATGTCGGTGGGGAGGGCGGCCCGGGTGCGGTCGTCCACGCGGTGCACCTCGTCGAGGGGGCGCAGCGCGGGCAGGGGGTTGTCGGGCCCCACGGGGGCGGTGGGAAGGGTCAGAGTGGTACGTCGCACGCTCGTGGCCACGGGCTGCCTCGTTCCGACTGCCTTGGGTCACCTCGGTGCGGCGACCGTCCGGTGACCATGGAACAACGCCGACGGGCCCGCTGAACAGAGCCGCTTCGGACCGATCGTGGCGACCCGTCAGCCGTACCGGCGCCCGGCACCCGGCACCCGGCACTGTCGTCCGGCACCCTGAGCAGGCCGGAGGAAGCCCGCTACGGTTCGGGCAGCGCCCCGAAGGGGCGCGGGCTGCGTCGATGTGCGGCTCCGCCGCGGCTGTGCCGATGTGCGGCTCCGCCGCGTGGGACCAGCCACGACGGCGCCGCAGCCGGCCGACTGCCCATCGCGAAACTTCCAGCGGAGCGCTTAGTCAGCCAGGGGCGGTCCGCTGGTCCAGCATGTCGCTGGTCATGGCCCAGCGCTCGTGGTCGCGCCAGGCGCCCTCGATATAGAGGAAGTCGGGGGAGAATCCCTCCAGCCGGAAGCCATGGCGCTTCACCAGCCCGATCGACGCCTTGTTGCCCGGCTGGATGTTGACCTCGACGCGGTGCAGCCCCAACGGCCCGAAGGCATAGTGCAGTACGAGCCCGAGCCCCTCGGACATATAACCCTGCCCGGCGGCGGGCGGAAAGGCGCCGTAGCCGATGGAGCCGCACTGGAAGGCGCCGCGCACGATGTTGTTGATGTTGATGAACCCGACCAGGTCACCGGTCTCCCGGGCATGGACCAGGAACCCCTCGCGGTCCTCGCGCTCCAGCTGGGCGATGTAGTGCTGAAAGGCCGACTCGGTGGTGGGGAGGGTGAGCCAGGGGCGGTGGAACGGCATGCTCTCCCGGGCGCGCCTGGTGAACTCCGCGGCGTCCTCGCGGCGGGTGTGGCGGATGGCGGTCCGGGCCCCCTCGGCGAGATACCGGACGTCAGGCATGCGGCGATGATGTCAGCAGCGCCATGGCCGCCGCATAGCCGGAGCTCCCGGGTATGACCCCGTCCACGGGGACGTCGGTCATCGCCCACGGGCCGACCGGCACGGCGGAGCGCCCGGTGCCGACATAGTTGACCGCCGGGTCCCGGGACAGGCCGGTGCCCAGCCCCTTGAGGTAGGCCTCCTTACGGGTCCAGCAGCGGGCGAAGGCGGCGGGCCGGCCGGCGGGCGCCAGCGCGTTCAGCTCGGCCTGCTCCTTGGGGTGCAGGCTCTCGGCGACCCCCTCGACCACCGAGACGGGCTGGAGCTTCTCCACGTCCACGCCGACCGGGGAGCCCGCGAAGGCGAAGAACACCAGATCACCGGCGTGCGACATATTGAAGTGCAGCGGGGTGCCGGACACGGCGGGGCGGCCGTGCGGCCCGCCGCAGCCGGGGCAGTCCTCGCGGGTGAACGGCACATCGGCGGGAGCTACGCCCAGATAGGCGGCGAGCAGCTGCCGCAGCCCCAGATGGGCCGCCGTATAGCGCTCGCGGTCCTCCGCCCGCAGGAACTTCGAGGCCCGCTCCCGCTCGTCGGCGTCCAGGATCGTGCCGGGCGCGCCCGCGTCCATGGCCGCGGTGTACCGCGAGACGCTGAGCAGCCAGGTCTCCGGCTCGCCGTCCTGCGGCCAGGCGTCGCCGACGGCGGTGGGCAGCGGATCACGACCGACGATGCGCGGGGCCGATGGGGGTGTCAACTCGCTCCTCCAGTGGAGTTCGGAACCACTGACTTCAGCAGCTCCAGGGTGGGCACATCGGATCTGATCAGCCCGAAGGTCTGGATGTACAGCGACAATTCGGCCTCCAGGGCGCGGATCATCGTATCGGCGCGGCGGAAGCCATGGCCCTCGCCCTCGAAGGTGAGATAGGCGTGCGGGACGCCGTGCCCGGAGACCGCCTCCAGGAAGCGCTCGCACTGCTCGGGCGGACAGATGGTGTCGTCCAGCCCCTGGAGCAGTACGAAGGGTGAGCGGACGCGGTCGGCCCGGTGCAGCGGGGAGCGCTCGCGGTAGCGGTCGGCCACCTCGTCCAGCGGGCCGACCAGCGATTCGGTGTAGCGCGACTCGAAGTCATGGGTGCCACCCGTGGCCCAGGACACCAGGTCGAGAATGGGGTAGCTGACGGTGGCGCAGGCGTAGAGATCCGTGGCGGTGAGGGAGGCCGCCGCCGTCCAGCCACCCGCGCTGCCGCCGCGGATCGCGAGCCGGGCGCGGTCGGCGATGCCCTCGTCGGCGAGCGCCCCGGCGACGGCGGCGCAGTCCTGGACGTCGACCACGCCCCACTGCTCGCGCAGCCGCTCGCGGTAGGCGCGGCCATAGCCGGTGGAGCCCCCGTAGTTGACCTCGGCGACACCGATGCCGCGCGAGGTGAAGTAGGCGATCTCCAGGTCGAGCACGAGCGGGGCGCGGCCGGTGGGCCCGCCGTGGGCCCAGATCACATACGGCGGAAGCTCACCATCCGGTGCGCTGTGGCCGGGATGGTGCGGTGGGTAGAGCTGGGCGTGGATCTCCCGGCCGTCCGGTCCGGTGAAGGTGCGGGCCTCCGGCCGGGGGTAGTACGCGGGGTCCACCGGGTCGGTGTGGGCGCTGCCGATGACCCGGGATCGGCCGGTGCACACATCCAGCTCCACCACCTCGTGGCCGCTGTGCGGGCCGGCCGCGACGCCGACCACGCGGGTGCCGTTCACGGCGAGCGTCGGCTCCCATTCGGTCCAGGGGCCCGGCACATCGGCCAGCTCGCCGGTGCGTGGGTCGAGGATGCCGAGGGCCGCCGCGCCCCGGCCGTGCAGCACCGCGATCAGACCGCCGGCCAGCGGGGCGAACCAGCGGTGGCCCAGCTTCCACAGCGGCCCGCCGAACTCCTCCTGGCGCGGGCAGAGCTCCACCGGCCGCCCGGCCATGGCCCGTTCCCCCGCACCGGCCGTCTCCTCCGGCGGCCGGAGACGGTGCAGATTCCACCAGCCGGTGCGGTCGGTGGCCGCGAGCAGCGCGCCGTCCTCGGCCCATTCGATCTGGGCGACCGACTCCTCCGGCCCGCCCAGCACCGGCCGGGCGCCGGTGAAGGAGCCGTCCTCCGCGACCTCGGCCAGCATCACCTCCGTGCCGTCCCAGGGCATCCGGGGGTGGTCCCAGACGATCCAGGCTGCCCGCCGGCCGTCGGGCGAGAGCCGGGGCCCGGTGAGGAAGCGATGGCGGTCGTCGGTCAGCTCGCGCACCGCCGCACGGTCCCCGGCGGCCGAACCGTCCAGCGGTACGGCGGCGATGACCCGCCGCACATCCACCGGCCCCGCGCCGGTGAACTCCTCCAGCACACACCACACCTCGCCACGCTCGGGGAGGAGCACCGGGTCGGCCCAGCGCAGCCCCTCCCCCACCGCCGACAGCGGGGTCAGCGGGCGCGGCGCGGCCCCGGCCGGGGCGTCCGGCTCATGGACGTACAACCGCTGGTCGGCGAAGTGGACGAAGACCACCAGCGGACCGCTCGCGCGGTCCACCGCGGCCCAGGGCATTCCGCCGTACCCCATCACCTTGCTGCGCACATTCCACGGCGGGGCCAGCACCGGGACCTCGGCGCCGTCGGTGCGCCGCCGGATCAGGGCGCGGCGGCCGCCCTCGCCGGGGCGCGGCGCGGTCCACCACACCTCCTCGCCGACCGTGCCCACATACTCCGGATGGCCGTCATGGGAGGCGACGAGCGCGGCGTCGACCGGGGAGGGCCAGTCACCGTAAGGGGCCGCCAGGACGGCCGTCTGCTGCTGCACCGTGTTTCTCACGCCCTTTGGAGGAAGTGGTCGAGCACGCGGACGCCGAAGTGCAGGGCCTCCACCGGAACCCGCTCGTCCACGGCGTGGTACAGCGCCTGGTAGTCGAAGCCTTCGGGCAGGCGCAGCGGTGAGAAGCCGTATCCGGCGATGCCGAGCCGGGAGAACTGCTTGGCGTCGGTGCCGCCCGACATGCAGTACGGCACGGCGCGGGCGCCCGGGTCGAAGTGCTCGACGGCGGTGCGCATCGCCCGGTACGTGGGGGTGTCGATCGGCGCCTCCAGCGGGCGCTCCCGGTGGTGGAACTCCCACTCCACATCCGGGCCGGTGAGCCGGTCGAGGGTGTCGTGGAACTCCTCCTCGCCGCCGGGCAGCATCCGCCCGTCCACATAGGCGGTCGCGCTGCCCGGGATCACATTGACCTTGTAACCGGCCTCGAGCACCGTGGGGTTGGCGCTGTTGCGCACGGTGGGCTCGACCAGGGCGGCGGTGGGCCCCAGCTTGGCCAGCAGGGCGTCGACGTCGAAGTCCGGCGCGTCCACCTCGGCCGGGATGCCCTGGAGCGCGGCCAGTTCGGTGAGCGCGGACTTGACCGTGGGCGTCAGCCGGACCGGCCAGCTGTGCTCCCCGATGCGGGCGACGGCGGCGGCCAGCCTGCTGACCGCGTTGTCCCGGTTGACCTTGGAGCCGTGTCCGGCGCGGCCGTGCGCGGTGAGCTTCAGCCAGGCCGTGCCGCGCTCCCCCGCCGCGATGGGGTAGACCCGCATCCCGGACCCGGCGTGGAAGGTGAAGGCCCCGGACTCGCTGATGCCCTCGGTGCAGCCCTCGAAGAGCTCGGCGTGACGGTCGGCGAGGAAGCCCGCGCCCCAGGCGGCGCTGTCCTCCTCGTCGGCGGTGAAGGCCAGCACGACGTCCCGGCGCGGCCGCACGCCCGTCCGCGCCCAGGCCCGGACGACGGCGAGCACCATCGCGTCCATGTCCTTCATGTCGATGGCGCCCCGGCCCCAGACGACCCCGTCGCGCACCTCCCCGGAGAAGGGGTGCACGGTCCAGTCGGCGGGCTCGGCGGGCACCACGTCCAGATGGCCGTGGACCAGCAGCGCGGGCGCGGACCGGTCGGTGCCCTCGATCCGGGCGACGACATTGGTGCGCCCCGGCGACCGCTCCAGCAGGGTGGGCTCGATCTCCACATCGCCCAGCATCTCCGCCACATACTCGGCGGCCGGGCGCTCCGAGCAGTCACCGCCGCCGCGGTTGGTGGTGTCGATCCTGATCAGATCGGAGGTGAACCGCACCACCTCCTCCAGCGCCTGGGCGTCGATCGCCTCGGCACGGTCCCCGTCAGCCATATTGCTCCTCCACCGCGGCCGAGACGACCGTCGTGACGGCCTTGAAGCAGCGGATCCCCTCGTACATGGTCGGTGAGGTGTACGCGACGCGGCGCTCGCCGCTGCGCTCGACGCCCGGCACGACGCTCGCCGCCCCCACCAGATGCTCGGCGTCGAATTCCAGCTCCAGCGTGAACGGCCCGCCGCTCGCGGGCTCATGGCGCACCGCCAGCACAGCCGCCTCCCGGGCCGCCTCCCGGATGTCCGCGGCCGTGCGGGCGGGGGTGCGGCACACCGCCGCATAGCGCGAGACATAGTCCTTGACCGCGACGCACCGGGCGTCGGGCACATAGTCCTTGGCGTCCTCGCAGGTCTTGTCGTCCCCGGTGATCAGCACCACCGGCACCCCGTACTCGGCGACCACCAGGGCGTTGAGCCTGCCCTCGCTCGCCCGCGCGCCGTTCACCCATACGCCGGTGATGGAGTTGGCCAAATAGGTGTGGGCGAGGACGCCTTCGGTGCCCGCGCCGGTGTGGTAGCCGACGAACGCCACCCCGTCCACATCACCGTGCTGCACGCCCTCGACCATGCTCAGGGTCTTGTGCCGCCCGGTGAGCATCTGCGCGCGGTCGTCCAGCTCCTCCAGCAGCAGATTGCGCATGCTCCAATGCGCCTCGTTGATGAGCACCTCGTCCGCACCGCCGTCGAGGAACCCGGCGACGGCCGCGCTCACATCGGAGGTGAACAGACGACGGCAGCGCTCCCACTGCGGGGTGCCGGGCAGCACATCAGCCGGCCAGGTCACGCCGGTGGCGCCCTCCATGTCGGCGCTGATGAGGATCTTCATGTCTCGAAACGTTACGCGCCGCGCCCGACCCGAACCACCCCTGTGGATAACTGGTCCAGTCCACCGTTCCCGCCCGCCGCGCGCGGGGTGCGGCCGCCACGTCGGACTACGCCCGCGAGACCACGAACCAGCGGGCCGGCAGCTCGACCCGGGAGCCGTCCGGCCACTGCTCCGTCTGGGGCAGCGCGGTCGGGCCGTCGGCCAGTATCTCCAGCCCCGCCTCCGCCAGCACCTCCGGAACCTCCTTGTCCGCCGCGTCGGCCGGCCGCAGCCCGTGGTCGAAGACCCGGCGCAGCTTCGGCGGCGGGCCGCCCGGACTCGCGGCCAGCTCCCGCAGCACGTCCTTGGACCGGGCCGTCAGCTCCGCGACGAATCCCCGCCCGCGCCGCCCCAGCAGCGTGGCCACCGCCTCCGCGACCGGACGCCGGTCGGCGGCGTCGCTCTGGTGGATGACGGCCCGCATGTACACATTCGTGTCGCCGAGCCGCCGGGCCAGGTCCGCCACCGCGGCCGTGTCCGTGAGGCTCAGCCGCCGGTACTCCGCCGCGGCCGCGGGGTCGGCGCGGCGTGCGTGGTCCACCGCGGCCTGGGACAGATCGACGCCCACCGCCCGTCCGAAGCGGGAGGCCAGATAGCGGGTCTGGGTGCCGTTGCCACAGCCCAGGTCGACGATCGGCAGCGAGGTGTCGGCGTGCGGGGCGAACAGGTCCAGGTGCGGGGCGGCGCTCAGCGAGGGGTCCGCGTCCCAGATGGCGTCCCCCGGGACGTCCGAGGTCTCCCGCCAGTAGCTCTCCCACGCCTGCCGGTAGCGCTCCGAAACGCTCATCGCCGCTCCCCTGGGTGTGCCAACGCCTGCTCGAACCACACCGTTTTACCGCGCCCCGTGCGGCTCGTCCCCCACTCGCGCGCCAGTTTGCTGATCACCCGCAGCCCGCGCCCGCTCTCGGCGTCGCGGTCCGCGCTCAGCAGCGCCGGCAGTTCGTGGTCGTCGTCGGTGACCTCGCACAGCAGGGCGTCGGTGCGCACCAGGCGCAGCCGCACATGGTGGGTGTGGGCGTGCCGTATCGCGTTGGTCACCGCCTCGCTCACCAGGAGCACGGCGGTCTCCACGGACTCCGGCAGCCCCCACCGCAGCAGCCGCTCGCGGACGAGCCGGCGCGCCCGCCCGACCTCGCTCGGGTCCAGTGCGAGCCGCCACTGGGCGACGTCCTCGGCCGGTATGCCGTTCAGCCGGGCCATCAGCAGCGCCACGTCGTCCTTGCGGCCGTCACGGCCGTCCGTGTCCCGGGACGCGGCGGCCAGCGCCCGGATGATGGTGTCGCACGCGTCGTCCATGGAGGCCGCCGGATGCGCCGCGGACTCGCAGAGCGCGGCGATCCCGGCGCCGATGTCCTGGCCCCGCACCTCGACCAGGCCGTCCGTGCACAGCACCAGCCGGTCGCCGGGCGCCACCCGCACCGTCACCGTCTCGAAGGGCACCCCGCCCACACCGATCGGCGCCCCGGTCGGCAGGTCCAGCAGCTCGCTGCGGCCGTCCTGGGCCCGCACCAGCACGGGCGGGATATGGCCCGCGTTGGAGACCGCCAGCTCTGAGCTGACGGGGTCGTAGACGGCGTACAGACAGGTGGCCAGATAGTGCTCGCCGAGCCGCTGGGCCAGATCGTCGAGGTTGCGCAGCAGTTGGGCGGGCGGCAGGTCGAGCGCGGCCATGGTCTGCACGGCGGTGCGCAGCTGCCCCATCATCGCCGCCGAGGTGAGCCCGTGCCCCATGACGTCGCCGACCACCAGCGCGGTGCGCGACCCGGGCAGCTTGATGGTGTCGAACCAGTCTCCGCCGACCCGGCCGAGCCGGGTCCCCGGCAGATAGCGGGTCGCGGTGTCGCAGCCCGCCATGCGCGGCGTCACCTGGGGCAGCATGCTGTCCTGGAGCGTCTCGGCGACGTTCTCCTGATAGGTGTACATCCGGGCGTTGTCGAGCACGAGCCCGGCGCGGGCGGCCAGTTCGGCGCCGGTCGTGCGGTCCATGTCGTCGAACGGCTCCCGCCCCGGGCGCCGCAGCAGCACCATGAATCCCAGCACCACATCGCGCGCCTTGAGCGGCACGATCAGGATCGACCGGCCGTTGATCAGGGGCCTGAGGTCGCGCTTCTCGAACTGCCCGGCGATCCGGTCGCCCACCTCGTCGCTGATGTGCGGGATCAGCACCGGCTCGCCCGTGACCATGCACTGGAAGAACGGGGTGTGCTCGGGGAACGCGATGCTCTCCCCGACCGGCACGGTGTCGTCCCAGCGGCCCGGTTCGTCGTTGTGCTCGACCCAGACGCGGTGCCAGACGGTGGTGACGTCCGGCGGGCCGTCGGGGAACCCCTCGCCCGCCAGCACCTGGGCGCGCAGATGGGTCCCGGCGAAGTCCGCGAAGCGCGGGACGGCGGCGCGGGTCACCTCGCGGATGGTGCGGGCGAGGTCCAGGGAGGTGCCGATGCGACCGCTGACCTCGTTGAGGAACTCCAGCCGCTCACGGACCGCCGCGTACTCCAGGTCCACGTCGCCGGGGTCCGGCGCGCGCTCGGGGGCGTGCGCCCGATCTGGTGCGCCGTCCGCCGCGATCGCGCTCCGGCGTACGGCCTCCTGGCGCTCACGGCGCGCCCGGCGCTCGCGACGCTCGCGACGCTCGCGGTAGCGAGGCATCCCCCAGTCCGGTGTCACCGGGACGCGCTCGTGGTGGCTGATCTCCAGTACCGGATAGCCCAGTTCCAGCACCTGGGCGACGATCCGGCCGGCCGTGGCCGGGCCCATATTGGGCAGGATGTCCGGCAGCCGGTCCGCCAGCCGCTCGGCGCCGGGGAACTCGGTGTGCAGCGCGAATCCGGGCCCGATCCGCTCGTCGCGCCCCAGCGCGTCCCCGCCCACGCCCTTGGCGTCCGCCGCCAGCACCAGCAGCCGCTCCGGGCCGGGGCCCACCAGCGGATACGCCCACCACAGGACGTCCACTTGGCCATGGCCCGGCTCCGCCATACGGGCCCGCCCCGAGGTCGGGTAGTACATGGTGCCGAGCCGCGAGTCGTCGAGCTCCGGGCT
Organism: Streptomyces javensis; assembly: GCF_039525925.1. Lineage (NCBI taxonomy): Bacteria > Bacillati > Actinomycetota > Actinomycetes > Kitasatosporales > Streptomycetaceae > Streptomyces > Streptomyces javensis. Next base: position 128,203 of record NZ_BAAAIF010000016.1, read on the forward strand.
GCCCGTCGCGTCGGTGCGCACCTCGGCGCCGCGTAACGCCCCGGAGACCGGCATCAGGTCGACGGCGAGCCGGCCGACGGCCTGTTGACGCGTGGGTCCGAAAAGCCTGCGCGCCCCCGAACTCCAGTGCGTGACCCGCCCCTCGGCGTCGATGACGACGACCGCGAGCGGCATCCTCCCGTGGACACCCCTGCGCTGCTCCGGCACCACGGGCGACGCGCCCCGGCCGTCGTCGCAGCGCGACGTGCCGTACTCCATAGGCGGAAGACTCCTTCGCACGCAAGATCTGCGACAGCGCTACCCACGGTACGGCTGTTGCGGGCGGCTGCGGGAGGCAATACCCGAATAGGTGTCATGTGCGGGTACGTGCGAGGGAGTCGCCGCAGCGCACCTCCCAGCTGATCTCTCCCCTCCCCGCCCCTTCCCGCTACCAGGGGCCCCGCCCCTGGACCCCGGCACTCACGGCGGAGTCCCGGCCCGGAGCCTTGGGCGGAGCCCCGGCTCGGGGTCGCGGGCCCGGGCGAAACCCCGGCCCGGAGCCTTGGGCGAAACCTCGAGGCCTAGGGCGGAGCCCCGGCCAGCCCGCCCCCTTGCCGCGGCACGCCGACGCGGCGGAAGGCCCGGCGGACGCCCGCGCACCTCCGGGCCGTCCGGCCGGGGTCCGGAGGCGGAGGCCCCGTCGCACGGCGGAGCCGCAAATCGACGCTGCGGGAAGGGGCGGGGAGGGGAGCAGCCCGCCGCAGGCGTCATGAGCCGCCGGACGCCCCTAGTCCTCGTAACCCAGTTGGAGATCGCGCTCCGTACGGCCGCCGCCCGCGATCTGGAGGACCGTGGCCACCGGCGGGTAGCCGGACGCGATGACCGTGTACTCGCCCGCCGACAGGTCGATGAAGCGGAACGCGCCGTCCGGGCCCGTGGTGGCCGTGTCGACCACATTGCCCGCGGCGTCCAGCAGGGTGACCCGGGCGTCCTCCACCACCCGGCCCCCGGTGGCCCGGACGACCCCGCGCAGGACCGCGCCACCGGCCAGTTCGATGTCCTGCCGGGTCTCGCGGGCGGCCTGGACGGTGACCGGGAGGGCGGCGGGGCGGAAGGCGGGGGCGCTGGCGGCGAGGGTGTACTCACCCGCCACCAACTCGTCCATCACATAGCCCCCTTCGCGGCCGCTGCGAGTGGCCGCGACCACCTCGCCGCGCACATCGGTCAGGGTGACCGTCGCCTCCCTTACGGGCGTGCCGTCCGCCGTAAGGACGGCACCGGCGAGCCGGCCCGCGCCGCCGAGCACCACGTCCAGCTCGACCGGCCGGTCCCCGACGGTGACGCTGACCGCCCGCGGCTGGTGGCCGCCGGCCGCCGCGATCAGGACGTACGACCCGGCGCCGGGCGTGCTCAGCGCGTACCGCCCGTCCTCCCCGGTGGCGCCGCGCCCGATCTGGCGGCCGCCGACGTCGATGAGGGTCAGGGCCGCCCGTGGGACCGAGGTGCCGTCGTGGTGCTGGACCGTGCCGCAGACCGGGACGCCCGCGGTGGGTGGCGGCGCGGTGGGCGAGGCGGCCGCGGCGTGCCGGGGCCGGGCGCCCGTGCGCGCGGCCGGCACCACGGGGTCGGGGTCGTGCAGATCTTGCGGGTCTTGCTGGACGGCATAGTCGGTGTGGGACACCAGAGGTTTCTCCTTCAGGAGGAAGGCGAGCAGGAAGCCCAGGACGAGCACCGGCACGAGATAGAGGAAGATCCGCGGTATGGCGTGGGCGTACGCCGCGATGTAACCGTCACGCAGGGCGCCCGGCATGGCGTGCACCATCTGCGGGGTGACCGAGTCGGGGTCGGGCAGACCGGTTCCGTCGCCGCCGCTCCCGTACGCCGCCCCGGAGGGCAGGTCGACCCGGAGGCGGTCGGTGAGCCGGTTGGCGAAGAGCGTGCCGAAGACGGCCGCGCCGACGCTGCCGCCGATCTGCCGGAAGTAGTTGTTGGCGCTGGTGGCCGAGCCGAGGTCGGCCGCGGGCACGGAGTTCTGCACGGCGAGGATGAGCACCGGGAGGACGAGTCCGATGCCGAGCCCGAGGACGCCCATCCACAGGCTGTAGTCCTGGCGGGTGGTGTCCTCCTCCAGCCGGGAGAGCAGCCACATGCCGCCGATGGAGATCAGTCCGCCGACCACGGGTAAGACCTTGTAGCGGCCGGTGGTGCTGATGAGGTGCCCGGCGAGGATGGAGGCCAGCACCATGCCGCCCATCATGGGCACCATCAGCAGCCCCGACTCGGTGGCCGAGACGCCGTCGACCATCTGGAGGAAGGTCGGCAGATAGCTGGCGGCGCCGAAGAGGGCGACGCCGATGACGGCGCCGATCAGCCCGCTGACGCAGAAGACCGAGTCGCGGAACAGCCGCATCGGGATGATCGGTTCGGGGACGACGCACTCCACGACGACGAAGAGGATCGCCGAGCCCGCCGCCCCCAGGGCGAGCCCGAGGATGACGCGGGAGCCCCACGCGTACTCCGTGCCGCCCCAACTCGTCAGCAGCACCGCACAGGTGGAGAACAGGGACAGGAACAGCGCGCCCAGATAGTCGAATCGGGCCCGCCGCGGCGGCTCCGGCACCTTGAGGACGGCGGCCACGACGGCGAGGGTGAGCAGCCCGAAGGGGACGTTGACGTAGAAGCACCAGCGCCAGGAGGCATGGTCGGTGAAGAACCCGCCGAGCAGCGGTCCGGCCACCGAGGCGAGACCGAACGCGGCGCCGATGAGCCCCATATAGCGGCCACGTTCTCGCGGGGGAACAATATCGGCCATGATCGCCTGGACGCCGATCATCAGACCGCCGGCGCCCACGCCCTGCACCGCCCGGAAGGCGATCAGCTCTTCCATCGTGCGTGACCAGCCCGCGAGCGCGGATCCGGCGATGAAGACGACGATCGCGAAGACGAAGACGCTCTTACGGCCGATGAGATCGCCCAGCTTGCCGTAGAGCGGCAGGACGATGGTGACCGCGAGCAGGTAGGAGGTGACGGTCCAGGACATCTTGCCCAGGCCGTGGAGTTCGCCGACCACCTCGGGAAGGGCGGTGGCGACGATGGTCTGGTCGAGTGCCGCGAGCAGCAGCGCGAGCATCAGCCCGAAGAAGACCATCCGCACCCGGGCCGGGCTGAGCGGGGTGGGCGGCGCCGGGGCGGCGCCGTCCGCCGGGTGCGGCGCCGCACCCGCCCCGGCGCCACCCGCGTCGGCTCCGCCGGCTTCGGTTCCGCCGGCTTCGGTTCCGCCGGTTTCGGTTCCGCCGGCTTCCGTTCCGTCGTCGGTGGCGTGGGCGGGAGCGCCCGCCGGTTCGTACCCGCCGTGCTCGTGGCTCTCTCGCCGCTTCGGCACGGTGGCGCCGGTGGTCCCGGAGGTGCCGCCCACGTCCATCTCCCCTCGTCACGTCTGCGCCGCCCATTTCTCGCATCACGCGCAACGGGGGGCAAACAGCGACGAATCGCCGACGAGGGGCCGCGGACGGCATTCGCCCCGGTGAGAGTGTGTACGGGGGTATGCGGAACCGCGGAGAAAACCACCCGAACCGGTGAGTGCGACGTTCGGTCCGGGAGACGGGGCCGGGGACGGAATCAGGGCGCCATGGGCGCCATGGGCGCCATGGGCGTTATTCGGCCGTCTCGGCGGCGAGCTTGGCCAGCAGTTCGTCGTAGATCCGGGCCAGCCCCTTGGGGGCGAAGGTCCGCTCGAAGAAGCCGCCGATACCGGTCGCGCCGGTCCAGGTCGAGGTGACGACGACCCGCGACTTCCCCTCACCCGCCGGGGTGACGGTCCAGGTGGTGACCATCGAGGAGTTGCGGTCCTTCTCGATCAGCTGACCGTCGGACGGCTCGGAGACCTCCAGCAGGCAGTCGCGCACCCGCTTGCTGGTGGCCTGGAGCTTCCAGTGCACGACGGTGCCCTCGCCGTCGCCGCCCTCGCGCACCTCGTACTCGCTGAACTGCTGCGGGAGGAGCCGGGGGCGGGTGTCGCGGTAGTCGGCGAGTGCGTCGAACACATCCTCGGGCTTGCCCGTGACGATCCGCTCCGTTGTGGCCTCGACCTGCCCCATCGCATTTCCTTCCGCCCTCGACGTGGCGCCTTCAGCCCTTGACGCCCTGACAGGCGCAAGCCAACCACCTCAGGGGCACCGGCCCAAATCCGGGGTTGACGAAAACCAATCAAACATGTGTTCTATTGTGGTAACGAGCGAGACCCGGAGGTGCCTGCGATGCGCTGGGACAACCTGACCCGAGACGACACGGCGGCCACCCCGGCCCTCTTCGCCGCGGACGCGGTGACCACCCGGACCTTCGACACCCCGGAGTTCCGCGGGATCACCTTCCATGAGATCCGGGCGCGCTCGATCATCAATCGGGTGCCCGGGGCCTCCCGGATGCCGTTCGAGTGGACGGTGAATCCGTACCGCGGCTGCTCCCACGCGTGCGTCTACTGCTTCGCGCGCAAGACCCACAGCTATCTCGACCTGGACACCGGGATCGGCTTCGACTCCCAGATCGTGGTGAAGACCAACGCGCCGGAGCTGCTCCGCCGCGAGCTGGCCTCCCGCCGCTGGACCGGCGAGCACATCGCCATGGGCACCAACGTGGACTGCTACCAGCGCGCCGAGGGCCGGTACCAGCTCATGCCCGGCATCCTTACGGCGCTCACGGAGTGCGCCAACCCCTTCTCGATCCTCACCAAGGGCACCCTGATCCTGCGCGATCTGGAGCTGCTGCGGCGGGCGTCGCGCGTCACCGACATCGGCGTCTCGGTCTCGGTCGGCTTCACCGACGGCGAGCTGTGGCGCACCGTCGAACCGGGCACGCCCTCGCCCGAGCGGCGCCTGGACGCCGTAAGGACGCTGTCCTCCCACGGGATCCCGTGCGGTGTGCTGATGGCCCCGGTGATCCCCTTCCTCAGCGACTCCCCCGAGCAGCTGCGGGCCACCGTAAGGGCGATCGCGGAGGCCGGGGCCAGCTCCGTGACCCCGCTGGTGCTCCACCTGCGCCCGGGCGCGCGTGAGTGGTTCACCACCTGGCTCACCCACCACCACCCCCGGCTGCCGCGGCGGTACGACGCGTTGTACGAGGGCGGGTCCTACGCCCCGAAGTGGTACCAGCGGCGGATCACCGGGATGGTGCACGACTTCGCCGCCGAGTACGGCATCGGCCCGTACGCGTCGGGCGCCCACCGCAACGTGCACAAGGAGCCGGACGCCCGCCCCGAGGCGGAGCCGGACGCCCGGGTCGACTCGCCGCCGACCCAGCTGTCACTGCTCTGACCGTCACCACCCTGAAAACCCGTCGTCCCCGCCTCCCCTCACGGCACCCGCGCCTCACCCACCTTCTCCGCCGCGCCGCCCTGGCCCGCCGCCTCCGGCGCGCCCCCGCCCGTGACCGCGCCCTCGCCGGTGATCCGGGCCAGCGCGGCGGCGGCCGCCGCGCTGAGGCGTATGTGCTGGGCGGCGGCGGTCAGGGCCGGGATGGCGCGCTCGTCGCCGATCGCGCCCAGGCCCTCCACGCAGGCGCGGGCGATCGCCCAGTGCCGGTCGCGGGCCGCCAACTGCCGCTCCAGGGCGGCCACCAGGGCCGGTACGGACTCGGGGGCCCGCAGCTCCACCAGCAGCCGGATGGGATGCAGGGAGTACGCGGTGCGCAGCGGGTTCGTGGCCAGGGCTGCGGCGGCCCGCGCGGTGCGCGGATCGCCGAGCCGGGCCAGCACCCGGGCCGCGGTCGCACAGCGGGCCGGCTCACGGTAGTTGAGCAGCAGGACAAGGGTTTCGAAGGCCCGGCGGTCCTTGGCGCTGCCGAGCACGAAGGCGGCCGTCTCCCGGGCCCACAGCGGCTGCTCCGGCGCGACGAGGATGCGGGCCAGCTGTTCACGCGCGGCGGGGGTGCCCTGGCGCACGAGCGCGAGCAGCGAGGCATGTGCCGCGGTTTCCTGGGGGGTTGAGAGCGAGGCCCGTACCCGCTCCGTCAGCGTCCGGAATTCATCGTCCATACGAGGTCTCCCCTCCCCGGTGGGCCGCGTTCCGGCACGGCCTCACTTTGAGCTCTGGCATCTTGGTTACCCGCGAGTTAATATGGCGACACGAGCAGCACCCCTGCTCCGGCGGCCTGGTGACGCAGCCGCCTTGTGTGACGTCGGTTCGGCAGTTCCAGAACAGCAGTTGAGGCTTGGCCCCGGGACAGGGCCGGCCGCGTGTCTCCCACGGGCAGTTTCCTCCGTGCGGCGCTGTCCGTAAGGGAGCGTGCAAGCCCTTCCATCGGGGATCTGTGTCAGCCGCGTCAGCCCCCCGCGCGTGCGTGGCGTGAACGGCAGCAGTGGCATGACACGAGCTCCCCTCAGTCGTCACTTCATCCCCGCGTCCGGGGAACACCCTCTGGAGTCCGCGATGGACCGTCTCCCACACACCGGCGTCAGCACTACGTCCCCCTCTGATCTCTCCCCCTCCCGGGCCCCGCTCACTACTGTCGCCGTCGTCGGGCTCGGCACGATGGGCACCGGCATCGCCGAGATCCTGGCCCGGGCGGGCCGCGAGGTGATCGGTATCGACATCGACGAAAGCGCCTGCCGCCGAGCCGTCACCGCGCTCGAGGTCGCCACCGCCCGCGCCGTGCACCGCGAGCGGATCAGCGAGCGGGAGCGGGCCGGGATCCTCGACCGCTTCCGCGTCTCCACCGATCTGCGCGCCGCCGCCGACGCGGCGCTGGTGATCGAGGTGGTGCCGGAGGACTACGACACCAAGCACGAGGTCTTCGCCGAGCTGGACACCGTGGTCAGCCCCGCCGCGATCCTCGCGACCGGCACCAACGCGCTGTCGGTGACCCGGCTGGCCGCCGAGTCCGCCCATCCGGAGCGGGTCCTGGGCCTGCACTTCTTCAATCCGGCGCCCGCGATGAGGCTCGTCGAGATCGTCTCCAGCGTGCTGACCGCTCCCGCGGCCGTCGAGGCGGTCACCGCGCTCGCCCGCGATCTGGGCAAGGAGCCGGTGGCGCTCGGCGACCGGCCCGGGTTCGTCGCCGACGGGCTGCTGTTCGGCTATCTCAACCAGGCCGCCGCGATGTACGAGGCCAAGTACGCGGCACGGGAGGACATCGACGCCGCGATGAGGCTCGGCTGCGGGCTGCCGATGGGTCCGCTGGCCCTGCTCGACCTGATCGGTGTCGACACCGCCCGCACCGTCCTGGAGGCCATGTACGCCGCCTCCGGGGACCGGCTGCACGCGCCCGCGCCCATCCTGGGGCAGCTCGCCCAGGCCGGGCTCACCGGCCGTAAGGCGGGCCGCGGCTTCTACACGTACGAGGCGCCGGGCAGCGGCACCATCGTCCCGGACGCGGCGACGGCCGAGGTGGAGCACTCCACGGAGGGGGCGCGCCCCGTGCGCGCGGTCGGCGTCGCCGGCACGGGCACGATGGCCTCCGGGATCGCCGAGGTCTTCGCCAAGGCGGGCCTGGAGGTGGTGCTGGCCGGCCGGACCCTGGAGAAGGCCGCGGCGGCGAAGACCCGCATAGGGAAATCCCTTGAAAGGTCGGTGTCCAAGGGGCGGCTGACCGAGCAGGCCCGGAAGCAGGCGCTGGCGCGGATCACCCCGGCCGACGCGCTCGACGCGTTCGCCGACGTGGACCTGGCCGTGGAGGCGGTGGCCGAGGACCTGGTGGTCAAGCAGGAGCTGTTCCGGGTGCTGGACAAGGTCTGCAAACCGGGCGCGGTGCTGGCCACGACCACCTCCTCGCTGCCGGTCGTCGCCTGCGCGCGGGCGACCTCGCGCCCGCAGGACGTGGTGGGCCTGCACTTCTTCAACCCGGCGCCCGCGATGAAGCTGGTCGAGGTGGTGCACACCGTGCTGACCGCGGACGATGTGCGCGCGACGGCGCACGCGGTGTGCGCGGCGGTGCGCAAACACCCGGTGGACTGCGGCGACCGGGCGGGGTTCATCGTGAACGCCCTGCTGTTCCCGTACCTCAACAACGCCGTGAAGATGGTCCAGGAGCACTACGCCACCCCGGACGCCATCGACGCCGCGATGAAGCTGGGCGGCGGCTATCCGATGGGCCCCTTCGAACTGCTCGACGTCGTGGGGCTCGATGTGTCGCTGGCCATCGAGCAGGTGCTGCACCGGGAGTTCCGTGAGCCGGGCCTGGCGCCGGCGCCGCTGCTGGAGCATCTGGTGGCCGCCGGTTGCCTCGGGCGCAAGACCGGGCGCGGCTTCCGCGAGTATGCCAAAGCCTGAGTACGCCTCCGGGTGGGGCGGACCGTCCGACTCCGGTTCTCGGTGGGGCGGGCTGCTGGAGCCTTCCGTCGGTCTGCCCCCGCACCGGCACTCACAAGCGTGTTACGTTCCCCACATGTCCCAGCCCGTGAAGGCCACGCGTACGGAGCGTACGAAACGAACCCCCTCATCCGGTGGCGGTGAGAGCGCGGGAAGCCGCCGCGCCGCGGCTCAGCGTCTGTCCATGCGCCGCAAACTCGCGGCCGCGGCGATGGAGTTGTTCGCGACGCAGGGGTACGAGGCGACGACCGTCGACGAGATCGCGGCCAGGGCGGGGGTGGCCCGGCGCACCTTCTTCCGGCACTTCCGCTCCAAGGAAGAGGCGATCTTCCCGGACCACGACGACACGCTGGTGCGGGCGGCGGCGGTGCTGGACGCGGCGCCTCCGCATGAGAACCCCCTGGACACCGTGTGCCGCGGGATCAAGGAGGTCATGCGGATGTACGCGGCCTCGCCCGCCGTCTCCGTGGAGCGCTACCGGCTGACCCGTGAGGTACCGGCGCTGCGGGAGCGGGAGATCGCCTCGGTGGCCCGCTACGAGCGGCTGTTCACCCGCTATCTGCTGGGCCACTTCGACGAGGGCGCGCACCACGACGGCGACGACGATCCGCTGCTGGCCGAGGTTGCCGCGTCGGCCGTGGTCACGGCCCACAACCATGTGCTGCGGCGCTGGCTGCGGGCGGGCGGCCAGGGCGATGTGGAGTCCCAGCTGGACCACGCGTTCGCGATCGTCCGCGAGACGTTCGGGACCGGCATCGGGGGACGCCCCGCGGTGGCCGGCGGACGGCCCGCGGCGACGGTCTCGGCGTCGGAGGACGACGAGGTGGTGGTGATGGTGGCGCGGACGGATGCGCCGCTGACGGAGGTTATGCGGACGATCAAGGAAGCGTTGCAGCGCTAGCGCTGCGGTTTGCCGGGGTTGCCGGTTCTGGGCTCGCCCCCGGGCTGGGTGACCCTCGGTGTGGGCTGGGGTCGCCCGCCCATACGGTTGGTCCGGCACCGCCGGACTCCACCGTCGGACGTCCCGCCGTCCCGCCGTCCCGCCGTCGCGGCGGGGAGTGGGGGGCGGGGTCCGCCCCTCCCACACCCACAGACTGGCCCCCGGGCCGATCGCCCGCCCATGCGGTGGGTTCGGCACCGCCCGACTCCAGCGTGGGGCGTCTCGCCATCGCGGCGGGGAGGAAAACCCCCCTCCCACAGACCGACTCCGGAACCAGTGGCCCGCCGAACAGGCGGTTCGGCACCGCCGGACTCCACCGTCGGACGTCCCGCCGTCGCGGCTGGGAGGAAACCCCCCTCCCACAGACCAACTCCGGAACCAGTGGCCCGCCGAACAGGCGGTTCGGCACCGCCGGACTCCACCGTCGGACGTCCCGCCGTCGCGGCGGGGAGAAGGGGCGGCATCCGCCCCCGCAGGCAGGCCCCGCGTGCCGTCGCGGTGGAGGGGGAGGGCTGCCCACAGGCAGACCTTGTCGCGGCAGGGACGAGGGGCGGGGACGAGGGGCGGGACCCGCCCCCCACAGGTGGGTCCCGCCCGCGCCGCGCCTGCGCCGCCCCGGCACGGGGCGGCGCAGGCGCGGGCGCCTCAGTCGGTCTTCGTCAGCTTCGCCGCGTAGCCGCCGTTCTTCGGCACGGCCACCTTGAGCCGGGAGGCCGCCGTGACCGCCTGGGTTTCGGTGACGACCTTGCCGTCGGGGCCGTCCTTCCACACCTCGATCCGCCAGCCGCCCTTGCCGAGGAAGCTCAGCGGCTCGTCCAGCGTGCGGGCCTCGCCCGAGGTGATCGCGCCCAGGTACCAGGTGTCACCGGAGCGGCGGGCCAGGACGGCGCGGTCGCCGGGGTCGCCGTCGACCAGCCTGGTCTCGTCCCACACCGTGGGCACCTGGTTCAGGAACTTCAGCTCCAGCGGCCTGCTCTCGTACGACTCGACGCTGTCGGCGAAGTGCTGCACCCCGGACTCGTAGACGACCGACAGCGCGAGCTCGGCCGCGTCACTCGTGGGCCGCACACCGGTGAAGGTCACCGGGGTGAAGTCCATGGGCCCGATGAGGTTCCGGGTGAAGGGCAGGGTCGTGTAGTGCGCCGCGGGGAAGGGCTGGCGGCCCGGCTTGGGGCGGGTGCCCTCGGCGCCCTTGACCGCCTCGGTGCTCATCAGCTGCGGCCAGGTCCGCTCCTGGCCGCGCGGGATCGTGGCGCCGTGGAAGTTCAGCATCAGCTTGTGCCGGGCGCTGTCCTTGAAGACCGCGTCGTACCAGCGCATCCGGTCCTGGCCGTCCGATTCCAGGAAGTCGATCTTCAGCCCGGCGACCCCCCAGGACTTCCAGAGCGGGAACAGCCGGTCCCGCTCGCTCTGCGCGTCGATCGTCTGCCAGCGGGCCCACAGCCAGACGCCGACGCCCTTCTCCTTGGCGTACGCGGTCAGCTCGGGCATCCAGGAGTCGCTCCAGCCGGAGTCCACCAGGATGTACTCCCAGCCCTCGCGCGCCGCGAAGTCCACGAACTTCTTCTGGGCGTCCAGGCTGGTCGGGCTCTGCCCGTCCGACCACCAGGACCAGGCCGCCCGGCCCGGTTTGATCCATGAGGTGTCGGCGACCTTGGAGGGGGCTGCCAGATCGGTCGGCAGATCGCTCTCGGTGACGGTGGCGAGGTCGCCGATGACCATGGTCCGCCAGGGGGTGGTCAGCCCGGGGCCGCTGACCTCGGCGGGGTCGGGGAGGGCGAGCTTGAAGCGGTCGGTGGCGGAGTCGAGGGTGAGCCGGGAGCCGCCGTAGGAGCTGTTGAGGTCCGCCTCCTCGATCAGCATCCAGCTGGAGCCGATGTGGAAGAGCGACGGATAGCCGTAGTCACCCGCCTTGGCATCGGCCACCGTGCCGTGGTCATGGGCGGACTCATAGTCCTGGCGGCCGTTGTCGTACGGCAGGAGGAAGGAGTCGGCGGACGGCGGGACGGCGTACTCGGTGCTCTCGCCGAGCACGGTGACCGTGCCCTTGTCCGGCAGCACATAGCGGTAGGCCAGACCGTCGGCCGAGACCCGGACGACCACCTTCAGCGTCCGCCCGTCCTTGCGGAAGGTGAAGGTCGACTCGGCGGCGTCGGAGGTGTGGTGGGTGCGGCGGCCGGTGGTGGTCGTATAGGTCTCGTGGACCTTGCGGTCGCTGCGCCCCGCAAACCGCAAGCCCTTGCTGAAATCCGTCTCGGCGGTGCGGATGCCCAGGCCCGACGGGCGGAGGACGGTGGTGGCGCCATGACGCGCGGACAGCGTCAGCGCGCCCTCGTTGTTCAGCTTGAGCTCGCCGCTGACCTGCCCCTTTCCGGTCAGCCGCCAGTCCTGCGCACGACCGTCCGATGCCGCCGCCGCCCGGAGCGGCACCAGCACGGCGGCCGCGCAGGAGAGAGCGGCCACGGCTCTGGTGACCTTTGATCGTGCCGTATGCATCGTTCCTCCTCGTTCACCGCATCCTCGATACGGTGCTCGATACATCAGATCAATCAGGTGCCTTGACGCATCATCAGCCCGTTTCTACGCTCCCGTCTAGCCAAATCATCGGAGCAATCTGATCGCTTCGGGGACGGGAGAAGTTCGGGATGCCAGTCAGCAGACGCGGATTCCTGGGCCGGGTGGCGGCGGGCGCCGCCGCGAGCACGGCCGTCGGCACGGTCCTCCCCGAGCAGGAGGCGGCCGCACAGCCACAGCAGTCGGTGGCCCTGCGGGGCATGCGCACCGACCAGGAGTGGGAGCGCTTCCTCGGCGGCCAGGATCTCCTCTGGAAGCGCTTGCCGAGAACGTGGTACGAGGGGCCGTTCCTCGGCAATGGTCTGCTGGGCTCGATGGTCTACCAGGAGCCCGGGGAGAACGCGCTGCGCTTCACCATCCACCACAGTGAGGTGCAGGACCACCGGCCCACCGAAGGCGGCAGCGACTGGGGCGTCGCGCGGCTTCCGGTCGGCAATCTGCTGCTGCGCCCGGTCGGCGCCATCACCGGCGTCGATCTGCGGCTGGATCTGTGGAACGCCGAGCTGCGCGGCACGGTCACCACGGACAAGGGGAAGCTCAAGCTCCGCGCGCTGGTGCACAACGACCGCACCATGCTGCTGGCCACCGTCGAGGCGAGCGCGGGCGAGGAGGGGTTCCGCTGGGAGTTCAAGCCCTCACCGGCGGTCAGCCCGCGCATCGTCCGCGAGGATCCGCCGAAGGGCTTCGAGCCCAACCCGGCCCCGGTCAGCCGCACCGAGGACGGACTCGGCACCACCGTCCAGTCGCTGGTGGCGGGCGGGCAGACGGTGAGCGCGTACAAGCAGCGCGGCAGCGGTCGGGAGCGCACGTACTACCTGGCCGTGGCGCACTCCTTCCCGGGTACGGACGCGGAGGGCCGGGCGCGGACCACCGTGCGCAAGGCGTCCGCGCTGCCCGTCTCCAGCCTGCGGCGCACCCATTACGAGTGGTGGCACCGCTTCTACCGCAAGAGCTTCATCTCGGTGCCCGACGGGATGCTCCAGAGCTTCTACTGGATCCAGCTCTACAAGCTGGCCTGCGCCGCCCGTGAGCACGCCCCCGTCATGGCCACCACCGGCCCGTGGGTGGAGCCGACCCCCTGGCCCGGGGTGTGGTGGAACCTCAACGTCCAGCTGGAGTACTGGCCGGTGCACGGCTCCAACCACCTGGAGCTCGACGCGATTCCGCGCACCCTCGCCGAGAACACCGATGTGCTCATCAGCGGTCTCAAACCCGAGTACCGCGCCGACTCGGCCGGGCTGCGCCGCTCCACGGACGCGCAGTGCGAGGACAACGGCACGGTGGCGGTGCCGGGCGTCGGGGACTCCCCCGAGGTCGGCGATCTGCCCTGGGCGCTGCACAACGTCTGGCTGAGCTACCGCCACACCATGGACCGGGGCCTGCTGGAGGATGTGCTCTATCCGCTGCTGCGCCGCTCCACCAACTACTACCTGCGCTTCCTCACGGAGCAGCCGGACGGCAAGCTGCATCTGCCGAAGACCTTCTCCCCCGAGTACGGCGCGGCGCCGGACTGCAACTACGACCTGGCGCTGCTGCGCTGGTCCTGCCAGACCCTGCTGACCACGGTCGAGTTGCTGGACAAGGACGATCCGCTGGTGCCCAAGTGGCGCGAGGTGCTGGAGAAGCTGGTCGACTATCCGGTGGACGAGAACGGCTTCATGATCGGCACCGGCGTCCCCTTCGCCAAGTCCCACCGCCACTACTCCCATATGCTCTCGGTCTACCCGCTCTACCTGGTCAACTGGGACCAGAAGGAGCACCGGGACCTGATCGCCCGCTCGCTGGAGCACTGGATCAGCTTCGAGGGTGCGCTGCGCGGCTACAGCTTCTCGGGCGCGGCCTCGATCTCGACGCAGATGGGGCGCGGCGATGACGCGCTGAAGTATCTGCGGGAGCTGGTGGCGCGGTTCATCCAGCCCAATACCCACTACTACGAGGCGGGTCCGGTGATCGAGACCCCGCTGTCGGGCGCGCAGGCGATCCACGACATGCTCTGCCAGAGCTGGGGCGGGACGATCCGCTTCTTCCCCGGGGTGCCGGGCGAGTGGAAGGACGTCACGCTGCACGACTTCCGTACCCAGGGCGCGTTCCTGGTCAGCGGGGTGCGTACGGGCGGGACGACGCGCTGGGTGCGGGTGCGCAGCCTGGCCGGGGAGCCCTGCCGGGTCCGTCACTCGATCACCGGCCGGGTGGCGGTCGCCGGGGTCGGCGGACACCCGCCGAAGTGGCGTGACCTGGGGAACGGCGAGATCGAGCTGGAGCTGGGCCGGGAGGACGAGGCGGTGATCTATCCGGCCGGCACCCGGCCGGACTTCCGGATCGGACCGGTGAAGGTCACCACCCCGGCCGAGCCCTGGGGCCTGCCGGAGCTGCCGCAGGCGGGCGCGGTCACGCAGGTCGATCTGACCGGGCACTTCGACAACGACGCCATCACCACCGAGATGTACTACGGGGACGGCGACTTCGACGGTACGGGCCGCACCTATCCGATGGCGCAGCTGCCGCAGACCGGGCAGACCGAGGACGACGGGATCACCTTCGCGTTCACCAACGGCAGCGAGGGTTCCAACAACAATGTCATCGCCGCAGGTCAGAAGGTTACGGTCGCGGCGGGCGGCTATACCAGGCTGCATGTGCTGGGAGCGGGCGACACCGGCAATGTGTCCGTCCCCGCCGAGGCCGCGTATGCCGACGGCTCGACGGGCAAGCTGACCATCCAGCTGACGGCCTGGATGTCGGGTCCGGCGTACGGGGAGACGGAGGCGGTGCGGACGAGTCAGATCCACACCCGCAGCGGCCCGTTGGGCACCAAGTCCGCGATCTTCCACCAGGTGGTGGAGCTGGACCCGGGCAAGGAGCTGTCGGCGATCACCCTGGGCGCTCCCTCGGGCACCGCACGGGCACACATCTTCGCCCTCTCGCTGGAGAAGGACGACTGACGAGGACCGCACTACGGGATCCACACCGCGACGGCCGCCCCGCCTGGGGCGGCCGTTGTTGCTCATGTGTGCACTGGAGATGACAACTGAGGGAAATTGTTGGCACCCAGTGTCTTGCGGGGTGGCACAGAGTGCCATACGGTAATGATGTCCGGGCGGCCGGCGCACTGCCAACCATCGTGCGCCGGCTGTCCCCGCAAACCGCTTTGCGCGCCCGGACAACGCCTGCGTCACCAGGCACCCGGCGCCACCCGCGCCGTATCGAGCACCACCTCCGCCGAACCGACGGCACCGCATCAACACCACCCGTCACGAGCCCAGCGTTCCCTCAGGCGTCCCCGTGGACGCTTCGCCGGAGGCACCGATGAACGAGATACTTGACGCGATCCTGGCGTCGGACACAGCACCCGAGGAGTTCGCGGCACTGCGCGTCCCCGAGTCGTACCGCGCGGTGACCGTGCGCAAGGACGAGGCCGAGATGTTCTCGGGCCTCACCACCCGGGAGAAGGACCCCCGCAAGTCATTGCACGTGGACGAGGTGCCGGTGCCCGAGCTGGGCCCCGGAGAGGCGCTCGTCGCCGTGATGGCCAGCTCGGTCAACTACAACTCCGTGTGGACCTCGATCTTCGAGCCGCTGCCGACCTTCGGCTTCCTGGAGCGGTACGGCAAGCTCTCCCCCCTGGCCAAGCGGCACGACCTGCCGTACCACATCATCGGCTCCGACCTCGCGGGCGTCGTGCTGCGCACCGGCCCCGGTGTGAACTCCTGGAAGCCGGGCGCCGAGGTCGTCGCGCACTGTCTGTCGGTCGAGCTGGAGAGCGCCGACGGCCACAACGACACCATGCTCGACCCCGAGCAGCGCATCTGGGGCTTCGAGACCAACTTCGGCGGGCTCGCCGAGATCGCGCTGGTCAAGTCCAACCAGCTGATGCCCAAGCCACAGCATCTGAGCTGGGAGGAGGCGGCCGCCCCGGGCCTGGTCAACTCCACCGCCTACCGGCAGCTGGTCTCCCGTAACGGCGCCGGGATGAAGCAGGGCGACAACGTCCTGATCTGGGGCGCGAGCGGCGGACTCGGCTCGTACGCCACCCAGTTCGCGCTGGCCGGCGGGGCCAACCCGGTCTGTGTGGTCTCCTCGCCGCAGAAGGCCGAGATCTGCCGGCGGATGGGCGCCGAGGCGATCATCGACCGCACCGCCGAGGACTACAAGTTCTGGAAGGACGACGGCACCCAGGACCCGCGCGAGTGGAAGCGGTTCGGCAAGAAGATCCGCGAGCTGACCGGCGGCGAGGACGTGGACATCGTCTTCGAGCACCCGGGCCGGGAGACCTTCGGCGCGTCCGTCTATGTCACCCGTAAGGGCGGCACCATCGTCACCTGCGCCTCGACCTCCGGCTACACCCACGAGTACGACAACCGCTACCTGTGGATGTCGCTGAAGCGGATCGTCGGCTCGCACTTCGCCAACTACCGCGAGGCGTGGGAGGCCAACCGCCTGATCGCCAAGGGCAAGATCCACCCGACGCTGTCCAAGACCTACCGGCTGGAGGACACCGGCCAGGCCACGTACGACGTCCACCACAACCTCCACCAGGGCAAGGTCGGCGTGCTCTGCCTGGCCCCCGAGGAGGGCATGGGCGTGCGCGACCAGGCGATGCGCGAGCAGCACATCGACGCCATCAATCTGTTCCGTGACGACTCGTCGGAGCGGACCCCCAAGCACGGCCGGGACGCGCGATGAGTGGCACACCCCGGCCCAAGGACCGTCCCTGGCTGATGCGCACGTACGCCGGGCACTCCACCGCCGAGGCGTCCAACGAGCTGTACCGGCGCAACCTGGCCAAGGGCCAGACCGGGCTCTCGGTCGCCTTCGACCTGCCCACCCAGACCGGCTACGACCCGGACCACATCCTCGCGCGCGGGGAGGTGGGCCGGGTCGGGGTCCCGGTCTCGCACCTGGGCGACATGCGGCGGCTGTTCCAGGAGATCCCCCTGGAGCGGATGAACACCTCCATGACGATCAACGCGACGGCGATGTGGCTGCTGGCGCTGTACCAGGTCGTCGCGGAGGAACACGGCGCCGATATCGCGAAGCTCCAGGGGACGACGCAGAACGACATCGTCAAGGAGTACCTGTCGCGGGGGACGCATGTCTTCCCGCCGGGCCCGAGCCTGCGGCTGACCACCGACATGATCGCGTACACGGTCAACCACATCCCCAAGTGGAACCCGATCAACATATGCAGCTACCACCTCCAGGAGGCCGGGGCCACTCCGGTGCAGGAGATCGCCTTCGCGATGTCCACGGCGGTCGCGGTACTGGACGCGGTGTTCGCCTCCGGCCAGGTTCCCGAGGACCGTAAGGGCGATGTGGTGGCCCGGATCTCCTTCTTCGTGAACGCGGGCGTCCGCTTCATCGAGGAGATGTGCAAGATGCGCGCCTTCGGCCGCATCTGGGACCGGATCACCCGTGAGCGGTACGGCATCGAGAACCCCAAGCACCGCCGGTTCCGCTACGGCGTCCAGGTGAACTCGCTCGGCCTGACCGAGGCCCAGCCGGAGAACAACGTCCAGCGCATCGTCCTGGAGATGCTGGCCGTCACCCTCTCCAAGGACGCCCGCGCCCGCGCCGTCCAGCTCCCGGCCTGGAACGAGGCGCTGGGCCTGCCCCGCCCCTGGGACCAGCAGTGGTCGCTGCGCATCCAGCAGGTCCTCGCCCATGAGAGCGATCTGCTGGAGTACGACGACATCTTCGAGGGCTCCCATGTGATCGAGTCCAAGGTCGCCACCCTGGTGGAGGAGGCCGAGGCCGAGATCGAACGGATCCAGGAGATGGGCGGGGCGATGGCCGCCGTCGAGTCCGGCTATCTCAAGGCGCGGCTGGTGGCCTCCCACTCCGAGCGCCGGGCGCGGATCGAGGCGGGCGAGGAGAAGATCGTCGGCGTCAACTGCTACGAGTCCACCGAGCCCAATCCGCTCACCGCCGACCTCGACACCGCGATCATGACGGTGGACCCGGAGAACGAGGCCCGGGTGGTCTCGGCCCTGCACTCCTGGCGTGAGCAGCGCGACGAGGGACCCGCCCAGGAGGCCCTCGGTGCCCTCCGTAAGGCCGCCGTGGGGACCGACAACCTGATGGAGGCCACCCTGCGCTGCGCCCGCGCGGGCGTGACCACCGGGGAGTGGGCCTGGGCGCTGCGCGATGTCTTCGGCGAGTACCGCGCCCCCACCGGGGTCGGCGGCGCGCCCCTGGCCGTCGCCACGGAGGCGGGCTCCCTGCTGGCCTCGGTCCGCGAGAAGGTCGGGAAGACCGCGGCCGAGCTCGGCGGTGGCAGGCTGCGGCTGCTGGTCGGCAAGCCGGGTCTGGACGGGCACAGCAATGGCGCCGAGCAGATCGCGGTACGGGCCAGGGACGCCGGTTTCGAGGTGGTCTACCAGGGGATACGGCTCACCCCGGAGCAGATCGTCGCGGCGGCCGTGGCCGAGGACGTGCACTGCGTCGGGCTGTCGATCCTGTCCGGGTCGCATGCCGAGCTGGTGCCCGACGTCCTGGAGCGGATGCGCACCGCGGGCGCCCAGGACATCCCCGTCATCGTCGGTGGGATCATCCCGTCCTCGGACGCGGCCGCCCTGCGCGCGGCGGGGGTCGCCGCCGTTTTCACCCCCAAGGACTTCGGTATCACGGAGATCATCGGCCGTATCGTCGATGAGATCCGCGCCGCGAACACGCTTCCCCCTCTGGAGGTTCTCGTATGACCGCCCCCGACCGCGCAGACGCTGCCGCCGGCCGCCTGCGTCCGCGCCGCTCGTGCCTCGCCGTCCCCGGCTCCAATCCGCGCTTCCTGGAGAAGGCCCAGGGGCTCCCGGCCGACCAGGTCTTCCTGGATCTGGAGGACGCCTGCGCCCCGCTGGCCAAGGAGGACGCCCGGCACACCATCGTCAAGGCGCTGAACGAGGGCGACTGGACCGGTAAGACCCGGGTGGTGCGGGTCAACGACTGGACCACCCACTGGACGTACCGGGACGTCATCACGGTGGTGGAGGGCGCGGGCCCGAACCTGGACTGCATCATGCTGCCCAAGGTGCAGGACGCTGAAGCGGTCATCGCGCTGGACCTGCTGCTCACCCAGATCGAGAAGACGATGGGCTTCGAGGTCGGCCGGATCGGCATCGAGGCGCAGATCGAGAACGCCAAGGGCCTGGTCAACGTGGACGAGATCGCCGGTGCCTCGCCGCGTCTGGAGACCATCGTCTTCGGCCCGGCCGACTTCATGGCGTCCATCAACATGAAGTCGCTGGTCGTGGGCGAGCAGCCGCCCGGCTATCCGGCGGACGCCTATCACTACATCCTGATGCGGATCCTGATGGCGGCCCGTATGCACGACCTCCAGGCGATCGACGGCCCGTACCTCCAGATCCGGAACGTGGACGGCTTCCGCGAGGTGGCCGGGCGCGCGGCCGCGCTCGGCTACGACGGCAAGTGGGTGCTGCACCCCGGCCAGGTGGAGGCGGCCAATGAGGTCTTCTCGCCGTCGCAGGAGGACTACGACCACGCCGAGCTGATCCTGGACGCCTATGACTACTGCACCTCGGCGGAGGGCGGTATGAAGGGCTCGGCGATGCTCGGGGACGAGATGATCGACGAGGCCAGCCGCAAGATGGCCCTGGTCGTCGCGGGCAAGGGCCGCGCCGCCGGGATGAGCCGTACGTCCACCTTCCAGCCCCCGGAGGCGTGAGCCATGCAGTTCGGCCGTACCTATGAGGAGTTCACGGTGGGCGACGTCTACCGGCACTGGCCGGGGAAGACGGTCACCGAGTACGACGACCACCTCTTCTGTCTGCTCACCATGAACCACCACCCGCTGCACATGGACAGCAACTACGCCGAGAAGACGACCGATTTCGGCAAGAACGTGGTGGTCGGCAACTACATCTACTCCCTGCTGCTGGGCATGTCCGTTCCCGATGTCTCCGGAAAGGCCATCGCCAATCTGGAGGTCGAGTCACTGCGGCACGTGGCGCCCACCTTCCACGGCGACACCATCTACGGCGAGACCGAGGTCCTGGACAAGACGCCGTCGAAGTCCAAAACCGACCGGGGCATCGTGCATGTGGAGACCAAGGGCTACAAGCAGGACGGCACCTTGGTCTGTGTCTTCCGGCGCAAGGTGATGGTGCCGACCGCCACGTACATCAAGGAGCGGGGCGGCGAGCAGCCGGGCCGCCCGGAGCTGGGAGGGCAGTGATATGAGCCGCCTCGCGCAGACGGAGGGCCTGACCGACATCCAGCGGGAGATCCTCTCCACGGTCAGGGATTTTGTCGACAAGGAGATCCTGCCGGTCGCGACCGAGCTGGAACATCGCGATGAATATCCGACGGCGATCGTCGAGGGTCTGAAGGAGCTCGGCGTCTTCGGGCTGATGATCCCGGAGGAATACGGCGGTCTGGGTGAGTCACTGCTCACCTACGCACTGTGCGTGGAGGAGATCGCCCGCGGCTGGATGAGCGTCTCGGGCATCATCAACACCCACTTCATCGTGGCGTACATGCTCAAGCAGCACGGCACCGAGGAGCAGAAGGAGTATTTCCTTCCCAAGATGGCGCTGGGCGAGATCCGGGGCGCCTTCTCGATGTCGGAGCCGGGTCTTGGCTCGGATGTGTCGGCCATCACCAGCAAGGCGGCGCGGGACGGCGACGAGTACGTGCTGAACGGGCAGAAGATGTGGCTGACCAACGGCGGCAGCTCGACCCTCGTGGCGGTCCTGTGCCGGACCGGCGAGGCTCAGGAGGGGGTCGCGCCGCACAAGGCGATGACCACCTTCCTGGTCGAGAAGGAGCCCGGCTTCGGAGAGGTCCGGCCCGGTCTGACCATCCCCGGCAAGATCGAGAAGATGGGCTACAAGGGGGTCGACACCACCGAGCTCATCATGGACGGACTGCGCATTCCGGCCGATCGGGTGCTCGGCGGAGCGCCGAACCGAGGTTTTTACCAAATGATGGACGGAGTCGAGGTCGGCCGGGTGAATGTCGCCGCCCGCGGCTGCGGTGTGGCGCGGCGCGCTTTCGAGCTGGGCGTCGCATACGCACAGCAGCGGCATACCTTCGGCAAGCCGATCGCCCAGCACCAGGCCATCCAGTTCAAACTGGCCGAAATGGGAACAAAGGTCGAGGCGGCGCATGCGATGATGGTCAATGCGGCCCGGAAGAAGGATTCGGGCGCGCGCAACGACCTCGAGGCGGGAATGGCGAAGTACCTGGCGTCGGAGTACTGCAAAGAGGTCGTGGAGGACGCCTTCCGCATCCACGGCGGGTACGGCTTCTCCAAGGAATACGAGATCGAGCGGCTCTACCGAGAGGCACCGATGCTTCTCATCGGCGAAGGGACCGCTGAGATTCAGAAAATGATTATTGGACGGAGGCTTCTGGAGGAATACCGAACCCAAGACTGAACGTCCCTTTTGGGGTGGTATCCGAGAGAAGAAGGTCACACCGCGCCGAGGGTCTTCGGTCACCGACAAGCCACCGACGGGCCCTGGCGCTTGCCCAGTTACCGCTCGCAACCGATACCATCCCGTAAAGCCGCCGTCCCCAGTCTTGCGTCGCGGCATCCTCCGCTACGAAGGTCATCCATGCCCCACAGCCAATCCTCTGCACAACGCGGCCGCGTCCGCCTCGCGCGCGGAGCGTCGCCGTGGCTCCTCCCGACCGTCGCCACCGCGGCGGTCAGTCTTGCTCGGTCCCGCCGCTCCGGACGCTGGGCGGCGGTCGCCGTGCCCGCCACCGCGCTCGCGGCGGGCATGCTGTGGTTCTTCCGCGACCCCGAGAGAGAGATCACGCAGGGCCGTGTCATCTCCCCGGCCGACGGTGTGGTGCAGAGCATCATGCCGTGGAAGGACGGGCGCACCCGCGTCGCCATCTTCATGAGCCCGCTCAACGTCCACGTCAACCGCGCTCCGCTGGCCGGTACGGTGACCTCCGTGGAGCACATCCCCGGCGGCTTCGTTCCCGCGTTCAACAAGGAGAGCGAGAACAACGAGCGGGTCGTCTGGCACTTCGACACCGAGCTCGGCGACATCGAGATGGTCCAGATCGCCGGCGCCGTCGCCCGGCGTATCGTGCCTTATGTGCCACAGGGCACGAAGGTCGAACAGGGTGAGCGGATCGGTCTCATCCGCTTCGGCTCGCGGGTCGACGTATACCTCCCCGAGGGTGTCGACGTCGCGGTCGAGGTCGGCCAGGCCACCACCGCGGGGGTGACTCGCCTTGACCGTGATTGATCCCGATACACAGGCCGCCTGGGTCCCCGAGGCCGAGGTGGACGCGGCGGACGTCGACGAGACGGACGACATGCCGCTGTCGACGCGACTGTCGATAGCCGACACGCTGACCCTGGGCAACGCCACGTGTGGTTTCCTGGCGGTCTACTTCACCACCACCGGCGTCCTCATCCCGCATCTCACGGGCAGCGAGGACGGCGGGATGACCCGGCACAGCGCCGCCTCCGCGGTGATGCTGATGCTGCTCGCCTCCGTCTTCGACCTCTTCGACGGGCTCGTCGCGCGGAAGCTGCGCAGCTCGGCGATGGGCGCGGAGCTGGACAACCTCTCCGACCTGATCAGCTTCGGGCTGGCGCCCGCGTACTTCGTCCTCGTCTGGGGGATGGTGTCCGACGACGCCTACCAGCGGGTCTCGGTGGTGGGCGCGATCGTGGTGCTGCTGGCGGTGGTGCTGCGGCTTGCGCGATTCTCCTGTGTCACGCTGCGTGACGGCGTCTTCCAGGGCATGCCGAGTCCCTTCGGCGCCCTGACGGTCGTCTCGGTGGTCCTGCTCGGCCTGCCGTTCGTGCCGACGCTGCTCGCGATCGTGGGCGTCGCGTGGCTGATGGTGAGCCGGGTGGAGTACCCCAAGCCGCGCGGCCGACTCGCGGTGGCTATGCTCGGCTGGATCGTCACCAGCATGGCCCTCCTGGCCGCCTGGGCCTTCGAGGCCCCCGGCGGTGAGCTCCTCCTCCAGTCGGCCTGCGCCCTTCAGGTCGTCATGGGCGCGGTGATCCCCCTCTTCGCCACGGCCCGCCGAGTGAACGCGTTCCGCGACAACCGCCGCGAGGCGAGGGCAGCCCAGCTGCCGTAGCGGCCACCGGCCGCACCTGCCGAATGGGGTGGGCCCGAGCACTGCGCTCGGGCCCACCCCATCGGCGTCCCGGGGCCGCCCATCGGCGTTCCGGGCCGCCCCGGCCCCGTGAGGCCGCGACCGGTCCGGGTGGACCGGCGGCCCTGCCGGGGGCTTGTTCCCCACCCCGCCCCTTCCCGAATCCGGGGGGGCAAGCCCCCGGCCCCCCACCGGGGCTCGGAGCCCCCGAGCCCCCGAGCCCCTGCGGCGCGGGGTCCGGGGCCGGTGAAGCGCGAGCCCGTGCAGGCCGCGGGCTGGATCCCCCCGGGAGCCAGCGGTGGGGACGGGGACGCAGGCCCCGCGGATCCGGGACGCAGGCCCGGCAGGAACCCGGCCGCACCCGCGAAGCCCGACTCACAGCCCCCGTGGGGCCGAAGTGCAGCCCGGCCCAGTTCGGGACGCAGTTCCCGCGGCGCCCGGGGGCGCAGCCACAGAGCCCAGAGCGCCCCCGCACAGCCCGGACACACCCCGGCGAAGCCCAGGGCACAGCCCAGCCCACAGCACCCCCGCAGGGACAGGGGCTCAGCCCCGCAGGGGGCCGGGGGCCTGCCCCCGTTCGGGAAGGGGCGGGGTGGGGAACAAGCCCCCGACCAGCAGCCCACGACATAGCCCAGCCCACAGAGCCATGGGCACAGTCCCCATTACGACCGCGGCAGCCCCGCGGGCTCGGAGCACAGCTCCGCAGAGGCTCGGGGCACAGCCCCGCAGGGGGCCGGGGGCTGCCTCCGGGTTCAGCCGAGGAAGTCGGCCGCCAGGCGTTCCGCTGTGCGTTCCAGGAGGGGGCCGGCCTCGGCGATGCACCGGGCCGGGTCCGGTTCCAGGTCGGTGAGGGCGTAGGCGCGGCGGATGCCCGCGTTGCCCAGGGCCACGGGGGGCAGGGACAGCCGGCCGCAGACCGCGACCACCTCGACGCCCCGCGCGCGGGCCGCCGCCGCGACGCCTGCCGGGGCCTTGCCGTGGAGGGTCTGCTCGTCCAGCGAGCCCTCCCCCGTGATCACCAGGTCCGCGCCCTCCAGCGCGGCGGGGAAGCCGAGGACGTCGAGCATCACCTCGATGCCGGGGCGGAAGCTCGCGCCCAGGCCGACGAGGGCGCCGAAACCGATGCCGCCCGCCGCGCCCGCGCCGGGCGCGAGGGCGTATTCGGCGGCCGAGGTCCCGACGGCGCGTTCCAGGACGCGTACGTAGTGGGCGAGGGCGGCGTCCAGGGCCGCCACATCGTCCTCGCCGGCGCCCTTCTGCGGGCCGTAGACCACCGCCGCGCCCTTCGGCCCGGTGAGGGGGTTGTCGACGTCGCTGGCCAGGACGGTCTCGGTGTCGGCGAGGCGCGGGTCGAGGCCGGACAGATCGGCCGTCGCGAGGTCGCGCAGCGGGCCCCCGCCCGGTGCGACAGGGGTACCGTCCGCCCGCAGGAAGCGCGCCCCCAGCGCGCTGAGCATCCCCGCGCCGCCGTCCGTCGTGGCGCTGCCGCCCACGCCGAACACGATCGTGCGGGCGCCCGCGTCCAGCGCCGCGCGCAGCAGTTCCCCGCTGCCGTACGTGGTCGCGGTGAGCGGCGCGAAGACCCCCTTCGGCAGATGGCGCAGTCCGGATGCCTCGGCCATCTCCACCACGGCCGTGGTCCCGTGCAGCGCGTACGCCGCCGTCACCGGCGCGCCCAGCGGCCCGGTGACCCGCGCCTCGCGCCGTTCGAACCCGGCCGCGACCGCCGCGTCCACCGTGCCGTCCCCGCCGTCGGCGACGGGCAGCGCCGCGATCCGCAGGCCCTCGCCGCCATGGGGCGCGCCGCGGCGCAGGCCCGCCGTGACGCGCTCGGCGACCTCCACCGCCGTGAGCGAGCCCTTGAACTTGTCCGCGGCGATCAGCACGCGCTTCGGAGGTGTCGCCTGCCCCTGCGCCCATGTCCTGGTCCCGGTTACAGTTCCGGTCCCTGCTGCGGCTTCCTTCTTCGAGCTCTCCGAAGCCTCCGTCGAAGCGTCCGTCACCTTCGTAACCCCTCGCATTCGCACAGGCGGTCGCGCCGCTGTGACCCTATCCGGCGCGGCCGCACCGGTACACCCACCTCAGATGGGTACACCTGACCCATGGCCCTCAGCGGGAGCGCACTCGCGGACCGGATCCTCGGTGGCTGGATCGGCCGGATCGCCGGGAACATGCTCGGCAAACCCGTCGAGAACGGCGATCATTGGACCCGCGACCGCATCGACCGGTATCTCCGCCGGGCCGACGCCCTCCCGCTGACCGACTACCTCCCCGCGCTGGAGCCGCCGCCCGACCCGGTGGAGTTCGAGCTGCGCCCCGAGTGGCAGGGCTGTGTCCGCGGCCGCGTCCACGGCAGTTGCCGCGACGACGACGTGGACTACTCCGTCCTCGGGCTGCACCTGCTGGAGACCCACGGCCCCGAGTTCAGCACCGAGCAGGTCGGCGAGGTCTGGCTGCTGCGGCTGCCGTATCTCCAGACCTTCACCGCCGAGCGGGTCGCCTACCGCAATCTCACGGCCGGGGTGAAGCCGCCGCTCAGCGCGACCCTCGACAACCCCTACCAGGAGTGGATCGGCGCCCTGATCCGCGCCGATGTCCACGGCTGGGTCAACCCCGGCGATCCGCGGCGCGCCGCCGCGATGGCCCGCCGCGACGCCGTCCTCTCCCATACCGGCAACGGGGTGTACGGGGCGATGTGGGCGGCGGCGCTGATCGCGGCCGCGTTCACGGCGGACGGTCCGCGTGCCGCCGTCGAGAGCGCCCTGGACCGGATCCCGCCGCGCTGCCGCCTGGCCCGTACGGTGCGCCGGATCGCGTCCCTGCACGACGCGGGCGTGGCGTGGGCGGACGCGCTCGCCCAGCTCGAGCGGGAGACCGCCGGGCTGCCCTGGATCCATGTGGTCCCCAACGCCGCCGTCCTCACGGCCGGGCTGCTCTACGGCGCGGGCGACTTCACGACGACGATCGCCCTGACGGTGCGCGGCGGACTGGACACCGACTCCAACGGCGCCACGGCCGGGTCGGTCGCGGGGGTGCTGTGCGGCGCGGCGGCCATCCCGCCGCAGTGGACCGAGCCGCTGGAGGACCGGGTGCGCAGCGCCGTCTTCGGCTTCGACGGGGCCCGCATCAGCGACCTCGCGGCGCGTACGCACCGGCTGGCGGTTACGGGTTAGGGGGTTTTGGGGCGGGTTTGCGGTTTTCGGGTCAGAGGGCTTCGGCCCGCTCGTCGGCGGTGGGGGCCGAATCGGCGATCCGGTCCAGCCACTCCCGCAGGAGGCCGCGCTCGGACGCGGTCAGCGCGTCCGTCCGGGGCAGCGCGGCGCGCAGGGTGACGGCGGCCGCGACGGGCCCGTGGTCGGTGCCGGCGGGCGCGTCCGTGGTGATCGCGGCGATGGCCGCCTCGCGAGCGGTACGGGACAGTTCCGGATCCCGGCGGTCCTCGGGCGTGGCGATGAGCGTGAACGTCGTACCGCAGCCCGCCGCGTGGATCAGGGCCGCGGCGCGCTCCTCGGGGATGGCGAGCCGCCCCGCCTCGGCGATGCGCCGGATGAGCCGGGCGAGTATCCCGAAGGCGGTGACCGCGGCCGGTGAGGACATCCCGGGGCGGTGCCCGCCGTACATCAGCGAGTACAGCGCCGGGTTGGCCAGGCCGAGGCCGATGTGCTGATCCCAGCCGGCGCGCAGGTCCTCGACGGGGTCATCGGTGGGTTCCTCGGCGGCCTTGCTGTTCACGTACTCCGTGAAGCCGTATGCGACGACCGCGTCGAGCAGGCCCTGTTTGTCGCCGAAGAGCCGGTAGATGGTGGGCGGCTGCACCCCGGCCGCGGAGCTCACCGCCCGGGTCGAGACCGCGCCGGGGCCGCCGTCGGACAGCAGCCGGGCGGCGGCCGCGACGATGCGGTCGCGGTTGCCGTCACGGTTGCCGTCGCGATCTCCATTTGCCTCGCCGCTCGCGTCGCCGTTTGCCTCGCCGCTCGCGTCGTGGCTCGCGCCGTGGCTTCCGTCCGGCGCGATGACGTCCTCCGTCTCCATGCTTCCAACGATAACAGGATCTCGTTATCGACTCTTCGTTTCCGGTGATACGTTGACGGCGATATCACTGGAAACACACAGAGGAGATCACCGTGATCATCGTTACCGGAGCCAATGGAAAGCTCGGCCGGATGGTCGCCGAGCGGCTGCTGGAGGCCGTCCCCGCCGAGGAGATCGGCGTCAGCGTGCGCGACGTGGAGGCGGCACGGGACCTCGGCGCGCGGGGCGTGCGCGTCCGCCGGGGCGACTTCGCCGACCCGGACACCCTCCCCCACGCCTTCGAGGGCGCCTCGAAGGTCCTGATCGTCTCGGCGGGCACCACGGGCGAGGCCGCCGTCCGCAGCCACCTCGCGGCCGTCGCGGCCGCGGCGGCGGCCGGGGCCAAGCGGATCCTCTACACGAGCCACATGGGCGCGAGCCCGTCCTCCCGGTTCGTCCCGATGCCCGACCACGCCGCAACCGAGGAGGCGCTGCGACAGTCCGGCCTCCCCTTCACCTCGCTGCGCAACGGCTTCTACATGTCGTCAGCCGTGGAGTTGGTCAGGGGCGCGCTGGAGACGGGCGTCCTGGCCGTGCCGGAGGACGGGCCGGTCGCCTGGACCGCTCATGCCGACCTCGCCGACGCGGCGGTCCTCGCCCTCACCGGCGAGGTCCTGGACGGTCTGAGCCCCGCGCTCACCGGTCCCGAGGTGATCGACATGGCCGGTATCGCGGAGCTCCTCACGCGGCTGACCGGCCGTCCGGTCCGCCGGGTGGTCGTCTCCGACGACGAGTACCGGGCGCGGCTGGTCACCCATGGCGTGCCCGAGGCATCGGCCGACCTGCTCGTCGGCCTCTTCGCCGCCAGCCGCGATGGCGACTTCGCGCCGGTCGACCCCACGCTTGCCGATGTTCTCGGTCGACCCGTTGTGCGGGTGGAGGACTACCTGAAGTCGGCCGTTACGACGCCTCGGTGACGTACCGCGGCACGAGGCGGGCACAGTCGGCCGGCCCGGCGCGTCTGACGGCCGCATGGCGATGCTTTCCCCTCCCCGCCCCTTCCCGTAACCAGGGGCTCCGCCCCTGGACCCCGGAGCCTGGGGCGGAGCCCCACCACGCGGCGGAGCCGCATACCGACGCTGCGGGAACGGGCGAAGCCCCGGTCCGGGTATTCGGGGCGGAGCCCCGCCACGCGGCGGAGTCGCGCGGACGTCAGCGCTCGGCGGTGTCCCATTCGCCGCCCAGCCAGCCGCTGTGGCTTTCGAGGAGGGCGACGAGGGAGGCGGTCACCCGGTCGTCCCACCAGTCCGCCGTCACCTCGAGCTCGAAGGCGCTGCCGGGGCCGCTGTGGAAGTCGAGGACGATCCGGCGGTCCAGCCGCCACCGGGTGCGGCGCGGGGTGCGGCCGGGGTCGCCGCCGCCGTTGAGGATGATGCCGATCACGACCAGCAGTTGGAGGGGGAGGAACAGCCACCACACGCCCCACCAGAAGGGCCGTCCCTTGAAGCCCACGGCGGGCCGGGAGCCGGTCTGCTGGACGGTCCAGCGGGTGCGGAGGCCGCCCTTCATCGCCGGGCGGCGGGATACGAGCGCCAGGGGTTCACCGGCGGCGCCCAGGACTTCGTAAGCGGCGGCGCCGCCCTTGGTGGCCGACTTGGTCACCACCTGCGCGAACACCTGCCCGCGATGGGGATCCGCCCAGAGGGTGAACGCGCGGGTGCCCTCCTTACGGGCGGCACGGTACTCGGGGAGGCCACCGCCGGGTGGGTTCCGCCGCTCGGGGAAGGCCAGCGGGCGGCTGGTGCGGCCACGGCGGGCGGGGCCGTCGGAGATCCGTATCGCCCAGGGGAGGCCGTCCTCCGGTGCGCGCGCCTCCGGCGGATGCGCTTCCCGGGCCCGGTCCTCCTGTGCGTCGTGGCTGGTCAGCCACAGGAAACGTGCCATTCCCGTACTCTCCCCATCCGCCGCGCATGTCCCGGTGCCGGGCGGACTTTACCCGTCCGGCGAAACGCGCTCGCCGTCGGCCGCGCGGCGTGCGTACGCTCGCCGCATGAGCAGCGAGACGACGCACCGGCCGCTGGTGGCGATCCTGAGCGGGGCGGGCATCTCCACCGACTCCGGGATCCCCGACTACCGCGGTCCGCAGGGGCTGTGGCGGCGCGATCCCGAGGCCGAGAAGCTCGTGACGTACGAGTACTACATGACCGACCCCGACATCCGGCGCCGCTCCTGGGAGATGCGGCGCGACAGCCAGGCGCTGCACGCCCGGCCCAACGGGGCGCACGAGGCCATCGCCCGGCTGGAGCGCTCGGGGGTGCCGGTGCGGGTGATCACCCAGAACGTGGACGGGCTGCACCAGATCGCCGGGATGCCCGCGCGCAAGGTGCTGGAACTGCACGGCACCGCACGGGCCGTGCGGTGCACCCACTGCGAGGCGCGGTCCGGGATGGACGAGGCGCTGGAGCGGGTCGCGGCGGGTGAGGCGGATCCCGCGTGCCGGGAGTGCGGGGGGATCCTGAAGTCGGCCACGGTGATGTTCGGGGAGAACCTCGATCCGGAGGTGCTGACGGAAGCGGTCGCGGTGGCGCAGGCGTGCGAGATCTTCATCGCGGTCGGTACCAGCCTCCAGGTTCAGCCCGCGGCCTCGCTTGCCGGGCTGGCCGCCGAGCACGGGGCTCGGCTGATCATCGTCAACGCTGAGCCGACGCCGTACGACGAGCTCGCGGATGAGGTTGTCCGTGAGCCCATCAGTGGGGCGCTGCCCATGTTGCTGGATCGCATCGCCGCGGGCTGATCACTCACTTCGGCGTCAGAAGAGGCCGGGCAGTTCCCGCCGTGCCTCGAACTCCAGCAGCCGCCGCTTGCGGTCCAGGCCGCCGCCGTAGCCGGTGAGGCTGCCGGACGAACCGACCACGCGGTGGCAGGGGACGATGATGCCGACCGGGTTCTTGCCGTTGGCCAGGCCCACCGCGCGGGAGGCGGTCGGCTGTCCGATGCGGTCGGCCAGTCGGCCGTACGACCAGGTCTCGCCGTACGGGATGGCCCGCAGCTCGGCCCAGACGCGGCGCTGGAAGGGCGTGCCGTCCAGGTGCAGCGGCAGGTCGAACTCGGTCAGCGCGCCCGCGAAGTAGGCCGTGAGCTGGTGGATGGTCTCGGCGAAGGGGGTGTCGGCCGGGTCGCCGGGGGCGCCGAAGGTTTCCTCGGGTGGGCGGTGGCGTTGCTCGACCATGTAGAGGCCGGAGAGGTCGGTGCCGGTGGCCACGAGGGTTAGGGGGCCGTAGGGGCTGTCGATGGTGGTGTGGGTGCGGATCACGGTGTTCCTCGGCGGGGTTTCTGGGTGCTGGGTTCTGGGTGCTGGGTTTTCTGGGTGCGGTGCGGCTCAGCGGTGTGCGGGGCCGCCGTTTCGTTGCCGGGTGCGGGCCGGTGGCCGGTTTGTGCCCACCCGTTCCGCCCGCGGCTACCGCTGGGAGGTGCCGCCTCCGCGGAACGACCGCCCACAAACCGTTACGCCGCAGGTAGGCGGTTGATGGCGTGGGCGGCGTCCGTGGCCCATAGGTACTGGACGGCGTAGGCGCGCCAGGGGCGCCAGTGGGTCGAGTGGCGGGTGAGGGCGCCTGGCGTGGCGGGCAGGCCCAGTTCGGTGGCGGCGCGGCGCACTCCCAGGTCGGTCGGGAGGAAGGCGTCCGGGTCGCCGAGGGCGCGCATCGCGATCACCTCGACGGTCCAGGGGCCGAGCCCCGGCAGCGCGCCGAGGCTCGCGCGGGCCTCGTCCCAGTCGCTGCCGACGCCGAGCGCGACCCGGCCCTCGGCGAGCGCGCCGATCAGCCCGGTGAGGGTGGCGCGGCGGGTGCGGGGCATGGCCAGCTTCTCGGGGTCCAGCCCGGCGAGGGCCTGGACGGACGGGAAGAGGTGGGTCAGGCCGCCGGCCGGGTCCTCCACGGGCTCGCCGTGCGCCGTCACCAGGCGCCCGGCGTGGGTGCGGGCGGCCGCCGTGGACACCTGCTGTCCGAGCACCGCGCGCACCGCGAACTCGTCCGCGTCCACCGCGCGCGGCACCCGCCGCCCCGGGGCCTTGTCGACCAGCGGGGCCAGCTGGAGATCCGTACGCAGCAGGTCGTCCACGGCGGCCGGGTCCGCGTCGAGGTCCAGCAGCCGCCGGCAGCGGCTGATCGCCCCGGCCAGGTCGCGCAGGTCGGCGAGGGAGAGCTGGCAGGCGATGTGGTCCGGCCGGGGGCTGAGGCTGACCACCCCGGGCCCGTACGGCAGCCGCAGCGTGCGCCGGTACGCGCCGTCGCGCCACTCCTCGACGCCGGGGACGGCGGTGGCGGCCAGGTGCCCGAAGAGGTTGTCCGGGCACAGCGGCGCCCGGAACGGCAGCCGCAGCGTGAGCGCGCCCGGCACGCTGGTCCGCGGCCCCCGGCTGGCCCGCTGCCGCAGCTCGGTCGGGGAGAGCGCGAAGATCTCCCGTACGGTCTCGTTGAACGCGCGGACGCTGGCGAACCCGGCCGCGAAGGCGATGTCCGCCATCGGCAGCGCGCTGGTCTCGATCAGCAGCCGCGCGGTCTGCGCCCGCTGGGCCCTGGCGAGTGCGAGCGGACCCGCGCCGAGCTCGGCGAGCAGCTGCCGCTCGATCTGCCGGGTGCTGTATCCCAGCCGGGCCGCCAGGCCCGGGACCCCGTCCCGGTCCACCACACCGTCGGCGATCAGCCGCATCGCCCGGGCCACCAGATCCGCGCGCTCGTTCCACTGCGGCGAGCCGGGGCTGGCGTCCGGACGGCACCGCTTGCAGGCCCGGAACCCGGCCTGCTGGGCGGCCGCGGCGCTGGGGTAGAACCGCATATTCTCGGGCTTGGGCCCGACGACCGGGCAGCTCGGCCGGCAGTAGATCCCGGTGGTCACGACGGCGATGAAGAACCACCCGTCGAAGCGGGCGTCCTTGGCCTGTGCGGCGCGGAGGCACCGGTCGGTGTCGGTGTGCATGGGTCCAGCATCCGCCAGCGGGGCAGGGGCAAGCTCGCGGGAATCCGACATCGACCTTACGCGGCGGCGCCCCGTGGCCCCGCGCCACGTCCGTCGTTCCGGCGGTGTTTGGTGCGAAGGGGCAGACCGGACGCCTGATGATCGGCATGATGAGGATGTGACGGAACACCGTGAGATACCCCTGGCGGACGGTACGACCGTACGGCTGGAACTGGCCCCCGTGGGAGACGCCCCCGAGGACGCATACGGCGGCGTCGGCGGCGTCGGCGGCGTGACCCCGGTGGGGCGGCCCGCGCAGGCCGTGGCCACGCTCGCCAACGCCGGGCTGGGCGTCATCCTGCAAGGGCTGGGGCCGGTGCTCCAGGATGTGCACGACGCCGTCAGCTCGGCTCCGCATCCACCCCAGGAGTTCACCGTGCAGTTCGGGGTGCAGGTCGGCCAGGACCTCAAACTCGGCATCGTGGGTGCCAACGGGAACGCCAACTTGACCATTTCGGCCACCTGGAGGCCGTCGGAGCGACCCGAGCCGACGGTGCCGCCGCGGTCCTCCCGGCCCGGCCCCGCGGACTGAAGCCCATGGGGTGGTTCCACGCGCACGGGGGCTCGTCACGGCCCGCGGTGTCCATTCTGGCCAAGGCCGACGGAAGACCGGCGGGCGCGGGCGTCCTGCTGCCGGGCCGCCATCTGCTGACGTGCGCTCATGTGGTCAACAGCGCGCTGGGGAAGGACATGCTGGCCCCGGATCACCCGGGCCCGATCGCCGTGCCCGTGCGGCTCCACGGACCGGAGCACACCGTCGAGGCCCATGCCGAGCTGGCGGTCTGGATACCGCCCCGGACCGATGACGGCGGCCTGGGCGCCTTCGAGTGGAACGGCGACCTCGCCGTCCTGCGGCTGAACGGAGCCCTGCCGCCCGCGATCGAGCCGCCGCGCTGGCACCCGATGGCCAAGCGGCAGCTCGTACGGGCCTGGCACGGCAGCGGGGAGCCCGGGGTGTTCGCCGACGCCGAAGTGAGCGCGTGCGACGGGCGGTTCGGCTACTTCGACGGGGCCGAGCGCGCCTTGGACATCGAACCCGCCTACAGCGGCGGCCCGTTGTGGTCCAACGAGGAGGGCGCCGTCGTCGGGCTCGTGACGGCCAAGCTCCGCGTCCAGGGGGTGCTGCGCCGCGCCTGGGGCATCCCCTGGCAGCGCGTGACGCGGGAGCTGGACGACGCCGGGGCGGGCCATCTGCTGCCCCGGCAGCCCGCGGAGGACGTGCGCGACCACCCCGGCTACGCCGAACTCGTCGCCCTGCTGGACGGGCCGCTGACGCTGTCCGAGGGCTGGATCCGCTGCTGCCGTACGGTCGCCCGCCAGTGCGGTCTCGGCCATCGCGCGGACGGTGTGCCCTCCGCCGAGGAGTTCGCCCATCTGCTGCTCACCCGGGGACGTGCGCTGCCCGCGCTGGTCGAGGCGGTGCGCGGCATGGCGAGCCCGGTGGCCGACGACCTCCTCGCCATCGGGCGCCGCTGCGGGCTGCCCAAGCTGCTCTCGCCGGGTGAGTACGAGCGGCTGCTGGTCCAGCTGCGCGCCCTGCCCGCGGCCGCCGCGGCCGGTGTCCCCGGGGCCGTACGGGCGGCGCTACCGCTGGCGGCCCTGCCCGCGGCGCTGCTCACCGATGGTGACGGTCACCACGGCCGTGATCGGGACGGCGGCGTCGACGGCCTCGGGGGCGGGGGCGGCCTCGGGGGCGTCGGGGGCGCGGACGGCTTCGGGGGCTTCGGCGGCGGAGACGGCCTCGGGGGCCTCGGGGGCGGAGACGGCGGCGGGCGCGGGCGGTTCGAGGCGCTGATCGCCCATGTGGAGGGGCTGCACGGGGACAGTTCGGCGGCCGACGACGGGGTCATGCCCGCCGTGCCGGGCCTGCTGCGCGCCGTGGAGTTCGTGGCCGCCGGGTGCTGCCCGGCGGAGCAGCGCGCCGCGCTGCGGCGGTGGAACGCGGCGGTCGCCCGCCGTCTCGGCGTCCATGACGCCGCCCTGATGGACCGCCGCCACGACGCCGAGCAGTGGGCCCGGAGCGCCACGCGGGGCGCCGCGCCCCGCGTGGTGGCCAAACTGGACCGCTGCGGGGCGGCACCGGGCGGCGCGCCGGGGGCGGCGCGGGAGGAGGCGGCGGAGCGCTACCGGCTGCGGCTGTGGTGCGACGACGGGGACGGGCTGCGCCAGGTGTCGGACGACAGTGAACGGCCGCGCGGCGCCCAGGAGGTGGCCCAGGAGATCTTCGCCGCCGTGGGCGCGCTGCGCCGCCCCGACCCCTCGGGGCCACGGCCCGTCATCGAACTGGTCGTGGACCGGGACGCCCTGGAGGTGCCGGTGGACCGCTGGAGGGCCGCGGGGCCGGGAGCGGTGCTCCCCATGCGGCTCGGCACCCCGTATCCCCTGGTCGTCAACTGCCCCGAGCTGCGGGAGCTGAACGGCGGCACGATGCTGGACCAGTGGCGGGAGCGCTGGGCCCGGCTGGAGACCGAGGAGCCCGTGCACATCGACGACGCCACGGCCCCGGACCCGGAGGCGGTGTGCGGTCTGCTCATGGAGCGGCTCACCGCCCGGGTCACCGTCGATGTCGCGGCCCACCGGCGCACGGGTGTGGTGCAGATGTGTCTGGCCGCGGGCGTTCCGGTGGTGCTGTGGGATCGCAGCGGGGAGCAGGGGTCCCCGGCCGTGCGCCACGCGGCGGGGGCGAGCACCCGTCAACTGCCCGAGGCCGTACGGACCTACCGCACGAAGACCCTGCAACGGCCCGACGAGTACACCGGGCGGCCGGTGCTCGCCTGGGCCGATGCCGGGCGGGCGCTGCCACGGCTGGACCTCGTGGACCCCACGGAGTGACGGTGAGATCCGCGGCGGCAGTGAGAGAGACGGCAGGAGGCGCGCGATGTCCGCTGAGGCGGGCCGAGAAGGAGGTTCCCCGATGAATCCACGGGAAGAGCCCGGCTGGCGGCTGTTCCGGGGGGACGGCGTGCCCCGACACGTGGAGATGCCACCCGCACCGCCGTGGCGCCGCTTCGGCGCCGGGGAGCGGTCGGCCCCCGGCGAGGAGCGGTCGGCCACCGGCGAGGAGCGAGCGGCCACCGATGGGGA
Organism: Streptomyces javensis; assembly: GCF_039525925.1. Lineage (NCBI taxonomy): Bacteria > Bacillati > Actinomycetota > Actinomycetes > Kitasatosporales > Streptomycetaceae > Streptomyces > Streptomyces javensis. The sequence goes on from NZ_BAAAIF010000016.1 coordinate 163,198, forward strand.
GCGGGCCGTCCCCGACGGGGAGCGGGCGCCGTCCGGTCCGGCGCGCCCGGCGCCGTATCTGATCGAGCCCGAACACGCGGACGTGGTCAACGCGGCCCTCCATCTGCGGCGTCCGCTGCTCGTCACCGGCAGCCCCGGGACCGGCAAGTCCTCGCTCGCGCGGGCGATCGCGCATGAGATGGACCTGGGCGAGGTGCTGCGCTGGCCGGTCAACAGCCGGTCCACCGTGCAGGACGCGCTCTACCGCTACGACGCGATCGGGCGGCTGCGCGAGACGACCCTGACGCGCGACCGTGGCGAGGCCGAGCCCGACATCGGCAGCTTCGTACGGCTCGGGCCGCTGGGCACCGCGCTGGTGCCGGGCGAACGCCCCCGGGTGCTGCTCGTCGACGAGCTCGACAAGGGCGATGTCGACCTGCCGAACGATCTGCTGACCGTCTTCGAGGAGGGCGAGTTCGAGATCCCCGAGCTGGCCCGGCTGCCGGAGGAGCAGTCGGTGGTGGAGGTGCTCACCGAGCGGGCGGGTGAACGGGCCACGGTGCGGCGGGGCCGGCTGGTGTGCGAGGAGTTCCCGGTCGTGGTGATCACCAGCAACGGTGAGCGCGACTTCCCGCCCGCCTTCCTCCGCCGCTGCGTCCGGCTGGAGCTGCCCACCCCCGACGAGTCGCGGCTGCGGGCGATCGTCACCGCGCATCTGGGCGACGACGCGCTGGAGGACGTCGACCAGCTGCTGGACGCCTTTCTCCGGCGCCGGGCGGCCCGCGAGCTGGCGACCGACCAGCTGCTGAACGCCGTGTTCCTGCGGGCGGGCGGCATGGATGTGACGGCGGACGGACTGCTGGAAGCGGTGCTGCACCGGCTGGGCGGGGCGGTGTGAGACATGAACCGGGGGGACGCCCAGCGGGGCGGGGCCGGGCAGGGCGGCGCCGGGCGCGGCGACACCGGGCAGGACCGCGCCGGGCGAGGCGACGCCAGGCGGCTGGGGCGGCTTGACGAGGCGGTCGCGGTCCTCGCCTCCAGCGGTGTCGAGCTGTCCAGGGAGGAGCTGCTCGACGCGCTCTGGCTGGCCGGGCGGCTGCCCGAGGACGGCGCCGAGCGGGCGCCCCTGGCCCGCGCGGTGACGCGCGGCGGCACGGCCCTGCCCGCCA
>NZ_BAAAIF010000017.1:0-158886 GCF_039525925.1 Streptomyces javensis
CACCCGACGGACGGCGCGACCTCGGACGCCCTGCTTCGGCTGGGCTCCTCCGCGCTGCCGTCCGGCCATCCGGGCCCGGGACCCATGGAGCGCACGGTGTCACGTCGCCCGGGTCCCGCCGCACCAGCCATCTGAAGATGCGTTTCAAAAACGCTGGTGTGTCTCACGGCACCGCGGGCAGGCCGGGCCCCGCACAGCGCACATCCGCCGTTGGCGCGGCCCCGTCGACGAGGTAGGCGGCCGTGACGTCGTCCACGCAGGCGTTGCCCCGGCTGGCGAACACCCCGTGCGAGTAATCGTTGTCGAGCGTCACCAGGCGCGAGCCGGGAAGCAGGCGGCGCATCTGGCGCGCGCCCTCGATGGGCGTGACGGGGTCGTGCGCGGATGCCACCAGCAAAGCGGGCGGGGCGTCGGGGCTGCCGAGCGGTGTGCGGCGGGCGGGGTGGTGGTGCCAGTAGGCGCAGGTGGACGCCTCCATGCCGGTGAGGACCGGCTGGGGGTCGAGGCGTCGGGTGCGGCGGATGTCGGCCACGATCCGCCGGGGCGCGGGGCCGGGGCCGTCGGCGCACTTGACAATGCGGTTGGCGGCTTCGTAGTTGCGTGAGTCCGGGCCGGCGAAGTCCTCGGCGGGACGGAGTCCGTCGGGATTGCCGTCACGCAGATAGGTTCGCAGCCCGTCGGCGAGGCCCGCCCAGCGTTCGGTGCGGCCGAGGGCGCGGTAGACGGCTCGGTCGAACTCCGCGGGGCCGAACCCGCCCACGGGGTCGGCGGTGAGTGCGTCGCGTACGCGCAGGTAGGCCCGGCGTACGGCCACCGCGCTGTCGCCCAGGCGGAAGCGGTCCGCGTGGGCGGCGGTCCAGGCGAAGAAGGTGTCCCGCTGTCGCAGCAGTGCCCGGCCCTGGATCACATCGAAGTCGTACCAGTTCCAGGGCCCTACGACGCTGTCCAGGACCATCCGGCCCGCGCGGTGCGGGAAGGCGGCGGCGTAGGCCGCGCCGAGGTAGGTGCCGTAGGAGACGCCGAGGAAGTTCGTCCGCCGTTCGCCGAGTGCGGCGCGTATCGCGTCCATGTCCCGTGCGGTCTGCTCCGTCGACAGGTACCGCAGCGCTTCGCCGGCGCCCGCCGCGCAGTCGTCGGCCAGGTTGCGCAGTGACGCCAGGTGGGCCCGCTCGGCCGTCGGGCCGACGGGCACGGGGTCCGCGCCCGGGGCGGCGAAGAGACCGCCCATCGGGCCGCAGTCGGCGGGTGCACTCTGCCCGACACCGCGCGGGTCGAAGCCGATGACGTCGTACGAACGGCGCACACTCACAGGGAGTTTGGCCCGTTTGGTGACCGCATAGGGGAGCCCGGAGCCGCCCGGCCCACCGGGGTTGACCAGCAGGATGCCGCGCCGCTCGGCGGGTGCCCCCGAGGCACGGACGCGTGAGACGGCGATCTCGATGCGTGGCCCGCGGGGGCGGTTCCAGTCCAGCGGCACGCCCAGCCGCCCGCATTCGACGCGCTCCGGCGCGGGCGGCTCGGGCACGGACTCGGGGCAGGCCCCGAAGCGGAGTGCGGATGCCGAACCGGCGGAGTGGACACGTACGGCGGACCGCGCGGGCGTGGCGGGGGCGACGGTCGCGGCGATGGCCGCCAGGGCGCACAGCAGGGCCGTGCGGTGCGTGGGTGAGGTCACAACGATTTCTTCCTCGGCAGGCATGGAGCCAGATGACAATGAAAACGATTATCGATAGCGTGGCCGCCACGTTAACCCACACGACTGGAAAAGGGGAGCCGTGGCTCATCTGTTGGTGGTAGAGAGCTGGGTCGGATCGATGAGCAGACTGCTGCCACGGGCGATACGCGAGAGTGGACACGAGTTCACCTTCCTCACCCGCGACCTGCACCACTACCTGCGCTCCGCCCCCGAGGGCACGGCACACCCGCTGCTCGGGGCGCGCAACGTGATCACCGCCGACACCAATGGCACCGAGGCGCTGCTGCCGGAGGTCGAGCGGCTGCACGCGGTGTTCGGCTTCGACGGGGCGATCACGTCGTGCGACTACTACCTGCCGACCGTCGCTCGGATCGCCGGGCACCTCGGCCTGCCCGGCCCGGCCCCTGAGGCGGTCCGGGACGCCTGCCGCAAGGACGCCACGCGCCGTGTCCTCGCCGAGGCCGGGGTGGACGGGCCCCGTTTCGCGGTGCACGAGGAGTGGGCCGACATCGCCCGGGCCGCGCGGGAGATCGGCTACCCGCTGGTCGTCAAGCCCGTCGACCTGTGCGCGGGCATGTACGTGCGGCGCGTGGACGACGAGACCCAACTCGCAGATGCGTACAGCGCGTTGGCCGACTTCCCGGTCAACGCGCGCGGCCAGCGGCGCACGCCCGCGGTCCTGCTCGAAGAGCTGCTGGACGGCCCCGAGGTGAGCGTCGAGACGGTGTCGCACGGGGGCGCGGTCCATGTGGTGGGCGTGACCGACAAGAGCGTCGGCGGGGCGCCCGCGTTCATCGAGACCGGGCATATGTTCCCCGCCGCGCTGACGGCCGGCGACACGGAGGCCGCCGAGCAGACCGCGCTGGGTGCGCTCAAGGCGCTCGGGCTGGTGGACGGCGTGGTGGCGCACACCGAGATCAAGCTGACCTCCGCCGGGCCGCGCGTGGTCGAGGTCAACCCGCGGCCTGCCGGGAACCGCATCACCGAACTCGTCCGCCACGTCACCGGCATCGATCTCGCCGCCGCCTGCGTGGACGTGGCCCTGGGGCGCGCCCCCGGTCTGCGGCGCACGGACACCGGGCTGCGCAGCGCCGCCATCGGCTTCCTCGTGCCGGAGCGCACGGGCACGCTCGACTCGCTGGACGGCGCGGGGCTGCGGGACGCTCCCGGTGTGCTGGAGGCCCAACTCGCGGAGCCCGGCAGGCAGGTGAAGGCGGCGGACAGCAACAACGAGTACCTCGGGCATGTGATGGCCGGGGACCCGGAGGGGGCCGGAGCCCGGGACCGGGTCGAGGCGCTGCTCGCCGAGGTGCGGTCCGGACTGGTGATCCGATGACCGCCGCCACCTCCGACATATCCGCGGGCAAGGCCGCCTGGGCCCCTTCCGCGGCCCGTGTGAGGACGTACGACGACCTCGTGGCGTGTGTCCGGGCCGGTGAACTCGGGCCCGACCCGCGCACCCGGCGGATCGCCGTGGCGTTCACCACCCGGCAGGCCGTACGGCACGACGGGCGCGGCACCGGCTACCGCAACGAGGTGCTCAGCCTGCGGCTCGCCGGAGCCGTCGGCTCGTGCGCGGTGGAGCCCGGTGCCCTGTCCGACAGCGCCGTGGAGGAGTGTGTCGGCGCGAACGTGGCCGAGCTGCTGGACCATCCACTGCTCCCGGTGCGCGTGGCAGCGCTGGACGCCTACCTGATGCACGTCACCCCGCACACCCCGGAGCACGGGGCCCGTCCGGTCCCGCTCCCCGCCGGGACGTCGCTGGAGAAGTCCCGGGCACGGGCGCGGGCCGTCGTCGAACTGCTCGACCTGCCGCCCGGGGCGACGGTGCTCGTGGTCGGCGTCGTCAACTCCCTTCTGGAGGCGCTTCGTTCGCACGGAATCGGCTATGTGCCGTGCGACCTCAAGGGCGGGGTGACGGAGTGGGACGAGCCGGTCGTCACCGACGCGCTCGCCGCGGCCGCCCGCTGCGACGCGCTGCTCGTCTCCGGGATGACCCTGGGCAACGGGACCTTCGAGCCGCTGCGGGAGCACGCGCTGCGGCACGGCAAGCGGCTGGTGCTGTTCGCGCAGACCGGCAGCGCCGTACTGCCCCGGCTCCTGGGGCACGGGGTGAGCGCGGTGTGCGCCGAACCGTACCCGTTCTTCTGGCTGGACGGCGGCCCCGGCACCGTCCACCACTACCGCGCCGACCGCCCCGGAGGTGCCCGGTGACCACGACAGCCGTCCGTCCCACCGCCCGCCGGGAACTGCTCGCCCTGCTCGGCCGCACCCCCGTGGTCCGCATCACCGCCGATCTGCCGGGGCCGCACCCCGGCTTCTGGGCCAAGCTCGAAGGACTCGCGGCGGGCGGTATGAAGGCGCGGGCCGCCGTGTCGATGCTGCTGGGCGCCCGCGAGCGCGGGGAACTGCGGCCCGGCGCACCGGTGGTGGAGTCCACCTCCGGCACGCTGGGCATCGGGCTCGCCTTCGCCGGACAGGCCCTCGGGCACCCCGTCGTGCTGGTCGGCGACAGTGAACTGGAGCCGTCCATGCGGCAGTTGCTGCGCGCCCACGGAGTGCGGCTGGAGCTGGCGGACCGTCCGGCGGAGAGGGGTGGCTGGCAGGCAGCCCGCCTCGCCCGGCTGCGGGAGTTGCTCGCCGAACTGCCCGGCGCGTACTGGCCCGACCAGTACAACAACCCCGACAACACCGCCGGTTACGCCTCACTGGCCGCCGAACTCGCCGCCCAGCTCGACCACCTGGACATCCTGGTGTGCAGCGTGGGCACCGGCGGCCACAGCGCGGGGATCATCGGTCCGCTGCGGCGGCACTGGCCCGCGCTACGGCTGATCGGCGTCGACGCCACCGGCTCCACGATCTTCGGCCAGCCCGCGCGGCCCCGGCTGATGCGCGGCCTGGGCAGCAGCATCCACCCGCGCAACGTCGCCTACGACGCCTTCGACGAGGTCCACTGGGTCGGTCCGGCGGAGGCCGTGGACAGCTGCCGCCGGCTCGCCCGGGGGAGTTTCGTCAGCGGCGGCTGGAGCACCGGCGCGGTCGCGCTGGTCGCCGCCTGGGCCGCCCGCGTCCATCCCGGAGCGGTCGTCGCCACCGTCTTCCCCGACGGCCCGCACCGCTACCTCGGCAGCGTCTACGACGACGACTTCGCCGCCGCCCACGGCCTCGACCCGGCCGCGGCGGCCACCCGGCCCGTGGAGATCCCGCACCCCGGCGCGGCCGAGGCCACCGGCTGGACGCGATGTACGAGGGTCACCGACCCCCTGCGGGCCGATCTGCTCACGTCCGTCCCCCTGGGCGCCGTTCCCCACCACCCGGAAGAAAGCCTGTGAAAGCCAGTCAGCGCACCATCCACCTGGAACTCGCCGAGCCGCTGCGCATCTCCCGCTCGACGATGGCCGCCCGCGACGCGGTGTGGCTGAGCGTCGAACACGACGGGGCCAGCGGCCACGGCGAGGCCGTCACCAGCGTCTACTACGGTCTCGACGCCGCCACCCTGCGACGCCTCCTCGCGGCCGCCGGTACGGATCTCGTCCGCCATCGCGACCCCGAGAGCGCCCTGGAAGCCCTGCGGACGGGCGAGTTGACCGGTGCGGACACTCCCCCGGCCGTGACCGCCGCCCTGGACGCGGCGCTCCTCGACCTCGTCGGCAAGCGCGCGGGCACACCCGTACACCGCCTCCTCGGCACCCCGGAACCTCCCGTCGCCGCCACCGCCCGCACCATCGGCATCACCTCGCCGCGCCGTGCCGCGGCCGAGGCCCGCCGTCTGGCCGCCCGCGGCTTCGAGGTCCTCAAGGTCAAGGTGGGAACTCCCGACCCCGAGGACGACGTGGAGCGCGTACGCGTCATCCGCGACGCGGCACCCGGCGTCCGGCTGCTCCTCGACCCCAACGGCGCCTGGACCGTGGCGCAGGCCATGGCCCTGCTGCCGCGGTTCGCCGAACTCGGCGTGGAGGCCGTCGAACAGCCCCTCGCGCCCGGCCACCCGGACGCGCTGGGGGCCCTGGCCGAGCGCTCACCCGTGCCGGTCATCGCCGACGAGGACGCCGTGGGACTGGAGGACGTACGCCGTCTGGCCGGACGCGTCCAGGGCGTCAACGTCAAGCTCGCCAAGTGCGGCGGGGTGCACGCCGCCCTGCGCATCGCCGAGGCGATCGAGGGCAGCGGCACCGCGCTGATGCTCGGCTGTCTGACCGCCAGCAGCCTCGGCCTGGCACCCGCCGTCCACCTCGCCGACCGCGCCCGCTGGGCCGACCTCGACGGACACCTGCTGCTGGCCCACGACCCGTGGTCGGGCATCGGCGGCGCCGACGGCTTCGTCCGTGCGAACACCCTTCCCGGACTGGGAGTTCGGCCCCGGGAGGTGAGCCGTGAAGACGTGGCATGAGATGCGCCGCTTCCCGCTGGCGATCCAGCTGCTGCTGATCAACCAGCTCGGCGTCAACACCGGCTTCTACCTGCTCATCCCCTACCTCGCCACCCACCTCGACGAGAACCTGGGCATGTCGGCCGCCGTCGTCGGCATCGTCCTCGGCGTGCGCAACCTGAGCCAGCAGGGCCTGTTCATCATCGGCGGCTCGGCCGCCGACCGGCTCGGCGCACGCGGCGTCATCATCGCCGGATGCGCCCTGCGCACGGTCGGGTTCGGGCTGTTCGCGCTCGGCGACAGCCTCGCCGTCCTGATCGCCGCGTCCGTGCTCAGCGGGTTCGCCGGGGCGCTGTTCAACCCGGCCGTGCGCGCCTATATCGCGCAGGAGGCGGGAGAGCGCAAGGCCGAGGCGTTCGCCCTGTTCAACGTGTTCGCCACGACGGGGGCGTTGATCGGTCCGCTGCTCGGCAGCGCGCTGCTCCTGGTGGACTTCCGCACCTCGGCCCTCACCGCCGCCGGAATCTTCGCGGTCCTCACCGTGGCGCAGGCCCTGGTGCTGCCCGCGCGCGAGGTGGAGCCGAGCAAGGGCACCGTGCTCGCGGACTGGCGCGAGGTGCTCGGCCACCGCGCCTTCCTGGCGTTCGCCCTCGCCATGGTCGGCATGTTCACCCTGGAGAACCAGCTCTATCTGCTGCTGCCCGCCGGAGCACGCCGGGCCACCGGCTGGGACGGCGCCGCCGGACTCGTCTTCCTCGTCGGCACCCTCGCCAACCTCGCGCTCCAGCTGCGCATCACCAGCGCCCTGAAGGTGAGCGGTGACCGGGCGCGCTGGATCGCCGTGGGGCTCGGTCTGATGGCGCTGGCGTTCGTGCCGCCCGCGCTGGTGGCGGGCGGATCCGGTGGCCCGGACGGCACCGCCGACGCGGTACTGCGCGCCCTGCCCGTGCTGATCGGGGCCCTGCTGCTCTACCTCGGGGTGATGGTCGCCCAGCCGTTCGTGATGGAACTCGTCCCCGGCTTCGGCCGGCCCGAACTGACGGGCACCTACTTCGGCATCTTCTACGTGGTCTCGGGCATCGCCGCCGCCCTCGGCAACACCGTCGTCGGCTGGGCCATGGACGCCGGCGAGCGGGGCGACGCGGACTGGCTGCCCTGGGCGTGCTGCGCGCTGTTCGGGCTCGCCTCCGCACTCGGCGTGGCCTGGCTGCGCCGGCTGGGCTCACTGCCGACGACGCCGAAGCCCGCCACACCGGACGCGACGGAGCCCGCCACACCGGCCGCGGTGTCCGGCCACACCGGACGCGGCGCGACGAGGGAGACGAGGGAGACGAGGGAGACGAGGGAGACGAGGGAGACAAGGGGGACGATATGACGACCACCACGGCGGGCGCGGACGCGCACAATCTGCTCACCGACAACCCCGAGCTGTACGAGGCCAGGTTTCCCGACCCCGAACGGCTGGCCGGCCGCTGGACGGAGGACTGCCTGCGCCGGCACGGCGCCGGACCGCGCGTCCTGGACCTGGGCTGCGGCACCGGCCGCGACGCCGCCCACCTCCACGGCGCGGGCCGCGAGGTGACCGGGGCCGACCTCTCCGAGGCGATGCTCGCACACGCCCGCGAGCACCACCCCGGCCCCGAGTACGTCCGCGCCGACCTGCACGCGTTCGACCTGGGCCGGGGCGTGTCCGACGCCGTGGTGTGCCTGGACAGCGCGCTGCTGTACTGCCACACCAACGCCCAGCTCGACGGCTTCCTGTCGTCCTGCCGGCGCGCCCTCGTCCCCGGCGGGCTGCTCGTCGCGGAGATGCGCAACGGCGCCTACTTCATCGGCCGTACGGACCTGCTCGACGCGCCCACGGTCGGTGAGTTCACCTGGCGGGGCACCACCCACCGGTCCACCACCACGCTCACGGTGGACCGCACGGCCCAGCTCCTGCGCCGTACCCGCGTATGGACGGCTGACGACGGATCCGCGCCGGTGGAACAGCGCTCCGCGTGGCGGCTGCTGTTCCCGCAGGAGCTGCGCCACCTCCTGGGCGCGCACGGCTTCGAGGTCCTGGAGCTGCACGACGGACCGGGTCCGCGCACCGAGCCGCCCTGGTGCGAGGGCCACTCCCCCGGCCGTACGGCCGACGCCGACCGGCTGCACGTGGTGGCCCGCCGCACCGAACCCGCCGCCCCCTCGACGCCCTGAGGGCCGGGCCCGACGCCCGCCCCGTATCCCACCGGCACTTCCCACACCCCGAGGACACCCGCATGCATGACGAACCCGCCCGCCACCTTCCCCCCGTGGGCGATCACCCGGACGAGCGCCACTTCCCCGGCCTGCGCCGCCGCGGCTTCCTCGCCGCCACCGGCGCCGCCTCACTCGGCGCCTTCGCCCTCACCGGATGCGGTGGCGGCGACGACACCGCGGGAGGGGGCGGCGGCGACGGTACCCCCCGGCGCGGCGGACGGCTGCGCGCCGCGTTCGCCGGCGGCGGTGCGAGCGAGACCCTCGACCCTCACCTGGCCAACCTCTTCGCCGACGCCGCCCGCGCGAAGGCCCTCTACGACAAGCTCGCCGACTACGGCGCCGACCTGTCCGCCCGGCCCCGCCTCGCCGAGAAGTGGGAGCCGAACAAGACCCTGGACCGGTGGCAGATCACCCTGCGCAGGGCCACGTTCCACGACGGCAGGCCGGTCACCGCCAAGGACGTGCTGCACAGCTACCGCCGGATCGCCGATCCCAAGAAGGCGTTCCGCGCCAAGGCGTCCCTGGAACCCATCGACCTCGACGCGAGCCGCGCGACCGGCGACCGGGGCATCGAGTTCGTCCTCAAGCGGCCCACCGCCGAATTCCCCAACGTCCTGGCCGCGTTCGGCGCGTACATCGTGCCCGAGGACGCCACCGACTTCGACAAGAAGCCGATCGGCTCCGGCCCGTTCCGCTTCGTCTCCTTCGCCCCCGGCCGCTCCGCCGTCTTCCGCCGCAACGAGGACTACTGGGACGGCGCCCCGCACCTCGACGAGCTCGAGTTCGTCGTCGCCAACGAGGAGTCCGCCCGGGTCAACGCACTGCTGGGCGGACAGGTCGAATACGCCCACGAACTCCACCCCACCACCGCCCGGGCCCACGAGGGCAAGGGGCAGATCACCATCGTCCGGCTCCGGGGCAGCGACATGCAGGGGTTCGCGATGAAGACCGACCGGCCCCCCTTCGACGACAAGCGGGTGCGCCAGGCGTTCTTCCTCATCGCCGACCGCAAGGAACTCCTCGACGGCGCCCTGTCGGGCGCGGGGGTGATCGGCAACGATCTGTACGGCAAGGGCTACGAGTACTACGCCGACGGCCTCCCGCAGCGCGAGCAGGACCTCGACCGGGCCCGCGCCCTGCTAAAGGCGGCCGGCGCCGAGAAGCTGAAGGTCACCCTCGACACCTCGTCGGTGGCCGCCGGATTCACCGAGTCCGCGAGCATCTTCCGCGACCAGGCCGCGAGGGCGGGCGTCACGATCGACATGAAGATGGGCAGCAAGGACTCGTACTGGAGCGACATCCTGGACGGCGGCACGCTGTGCTCCTACCGCTCCGGTGCCATGCCCATCGAGGCCCACATCTCCCAGCGGCTGCTCACCGACTCCACCACGAACGCCACCAAATGGCACCACAAGGACTTCGACGCGCTCTACCAGCGGGCCCAGTCCACCAGGGACAAGGGCGAGCGCGCCGCCGTCTACGAGCGCATGCAGCGCCGCCTGTACTCCGAAGGCGGCTTCCTGGTCTGGGGCTTCGCCGACTGGATCCTCGGAACCGCGCGCAATGTCAGGGGGGTTGAGTCCAAGGCGCCCGCCAACACCCTCGACTGGGCACGCTTCGACAAGGTGTGGCTCGCATGAGCGCACCGCGCTCCTTCGTCGCCCGGCGGCTGCTGCTCGGCGTCGCGCAGACCGTGGCCGTGGTGCTGCTGGTCTTCGCGCTCACCGAGGCGCTGCCGGGCGACGCCGCGGTCACCCTGGCCGGCGACCAGCCCGACCCCGCGCGCATCGCGGCCATCCGCGAGGCCCTCCACCTGGACCGGCCCGCCCACGAGCGGCTGGCCGACTGGGCCGTCGGCCTGCTCCACGGCGACCTCGGGACCTCGCTCGCCTCGGGCCGCCCGGTCAGTACGTACCTCGCCGACGGCTTCGGGCCGACCCTGCTGCTGGCCGCGCTCACCGTGGCGCTGCTCGTCCCGGCCGGCTTCGGCCTCGGGGTGCTGGCCGCACGGTACGAAGGCCGCCTGGTCGACCGGCTGGTCAGCTCGGTGACGCTCGCCGTGTACGCGGTGCCCGAATTCGCCCTCGGAAGTCTGCTGGTGACCGTCCTCGCGCTCCGGCTGGACTGGCTGCCGCCCACCGCCGTCGGCTACGGCACCGACCTGCTCGGCCACCCGGCCGCGCTCGTACTGCCCGTGCTCGTCCTGCTGTCCCGGCCGGTGTGCTCGCTGTCCCGGCTGGTGCGCGCCGGCATGGTCGACGCGCTCGCCTCCCCGTACGTGGCGCAGGCCCGGCGCTACGGCGTCTCCGGGGCCAAGGTCCGTTACGCCCACGCCCTGCCGGCCGCCCTCGCCCCCGCCGCCCAGCAGTTGGCCCGCACCATCGACTGGTTGCTGTGCGGCGTCGTCGTCGTGGAGGCCCTGTATGTGATCCCAGGGCTCGGGACCGTCCTGCTGAACGCCGTCGCCGAGCGGGACGTGCCCGTGGTCCAGGGCCTCGCTGTCGTCTTCGGCATCCTGACCGTCCTCCTCAACCTGGGCGCGGACCTGGTGACCCATCGGCTGGCGCCCCGGGCGGGGGTGGCCGCGTGAACCTCCCACCCGTCGCGGAGCGCGCTCCGAGCGAAGGTGGCCGCCCGATGCCGACGCCCGGCCGTGCGGCGAAAGGGCGTACGGCGAAGGGGCGCACGGGCCGCTTCGCGCTCGGCGTCGCCATCGTCTCCGTACCTCTCGTGCTCGCCCTGCTCGGGCCGGTGTTCGCGGGCGCACCGGGCCCGCGGACCGCGTCCTTCACCCTCGGGGGCGGCCACTGGCTCGGCACCGACTTCGTGGGGCGGGACGTGTGGCGGCAGGTGCTGCACGGCGGGCGTCCGGTCGTGCTGACCGCGCTCGCCGCCACCGCCCTGTCCTATCTCGTCGCCCTCCCGGTGGGCCTGGTCTGCGCGCTCACCCACCGACGCTGGCTGGAGGAGCTGCTGATCCGCCCCCTGGACGTCCTGCTCGCCGTGCCGTCGCTGCTGCTGATCCTGCTCGTCGCCTCGGTGTTCTCCCCCGGCCCCGTCGGCCTCGCCCTGCTGGTCGCGCTGGTCAACGCGCCCGACGCGGCCCGTATCGTGCGGGCCACCGCCGCCGAGGCCGCCGCCCGCCCAGCGGTCGAGGCACTGCGCATGCAGGGCGAGACCTGGTGGCGCATGGCCGTCGGCTACGTCGGGCGCTCCATGCTGCGCACCCTGGCCGCCGACGCCGGCACCCGGCTGACCGGTGTGCTGTACCTGGTCGCCACGGCCGCGTTCCTCGGCGTCGGGGTCGCGCCGGACGCCGCCGACTGGGCGGTCATGGTCGACCGCAACCGCACCGGCCTGTTCGTCCAGCCCTGGGCCGTGGTCGTCCCCGCCGTACTGATCGTCGCCCTGACGATGGGCACCAACCTCCTCTTCGACGCCGCGCTCACGGGCGGCCGACTGCCCGCACGGGGCCGGGGCGCGAGGAGCGGGATCAACCGGAACCGGGCAGGAGAGCCACGTCCGTGAACCACGAGAAGCACATCACAGACCCCGCCGCACCCCTCGGCCTCGAAGGCCCTGCCGGGCCCCTCGGCCTCGACGCCGGGGACGTGGGCCCCGACGCCGCGCCCGTCGCCGAGATCCGTGACCTTCGCGTGGAGATCGGCGGCAGGGCGATCGTCGACGGCGTGAACCTCGAGGCCCGGCCCGGCAGGGTCACCGCGCTGGTGGGCGCTTCCGGCAGCGGCAAGACCACCACCGGCCTCGCCCTGCTCGGTGAGTACCCACCCGGGGCGCGGATCGGCGGCGACGTCCGCGTGGCCGCCGAGGGCCTGGTCGGCTACATCTCCCAGCACCCGGCGGCCGTCCTCAATCCCGCCCGCCGCGTCTGCGCTCTCCTGACCGACATCGCCCGCTCCCAGGTACGTCACCTCCCCCGCGGCCGGCGCCGGGCAGCGGCCCGCGAACGCGTCCTTCGCGCCCTGGCGGAAGCCCAGCTCCCGGACGGCGAGACCCTGCTGCGGCGCTACCCGCACCAGCTCTCCGGCGGCCAGCAGCAGCGCGTCGTCCTCGCCCAGGCGCTCCTGCTCGGCGCCCGCGTCATCGTCGCCGACGAACCCACCACCGGCCAGGACGCCCTGACCAAGAGCCGCATCGTCGACCAGCTGGCGGCCGTCGCCGCGCGGGGCATCGCCGTCGTGCTGCTCAGCCACGACCTGGACGTGGTCCGCGCCCTCGCCGACGACGTCCTGGTCATGCGCGCCGGAAGGATCGTGGAATCGGGCCCCGCCGAACGCCTGTGGACCGCACCCCGCCACCCATGGACCCGCGAACTGCTCACCGCGCACGCGGATTTCACACCCCCCGCTCCGTCAGCCGACAGCGGGGAGCCGGTCCTGCGCATACGCGACCTCATCGCCCGACACCGCGACGGCGGCACCCGCGGCCGCCCGACCACGGTGCTGCGCGTCCCAGAACTCGCCCTGCACCCCGGCTCGTGCCTGGCCGTCGTCGGCCGCTCGGGCAGCGGAAAGACCACGCTCGCCCGCTGCCTGGCCGGGCTCCACCGGGACCACGACGGGGAGATCATCCTCGACGGCACCGCCCTGCCCCGCACGCTGCGCACCCGCGACCGCGCACAACTGGCGGCCGTGCAGTACGTCTTCCAGGACTCACGCGCCGCCTTCGACGAGCACCGGCCCGTCCTGCACCAGGTCGCCCGCACCGCGATACGCCTGCGCGGCACCGACAAGGACACGGCACGGCAGGAGGCCCTGACCACCCTGACCCGACTCGGCCTGCCCGAGGAGCTGGCCGACAGGCATCCCGGTCAGCTCTCCGGCGGCGAACTCCAGCGCGCCGCCCTCGCCCGCGCCCTGCTCGCCCGGCCTCGCGTCCTCATCTGCGACGAGATCACCTCCGGCCTCGACACCGTCAACCGCCGTGGCCTCCTGGGACTTCTCGCCCAGCTGCTCCGTGACCGCGACGACCTTTCGCTGGTCCTCATCACCCATGACCTGGACATCGCGGCCCTCGCCCACCACATCGCGGTCCTCGACGCCGGAGAGCTCGTCGAGCAGGGGACGGCCCCACGCGTACTGACCGCGCCGGAACACCCTTTCACCGTCTCCCTCATGCAGACCACGGCACGCCTAGAAGGCTTGCTCAGCTCCTCTGACCTGGGCTAACGTCCAAGTCGCCGACACGGCTTTCCGCAGAACTCGGCATCTCTTGGTCGAGAAGCCGGCGGAGGGCCGGCGGAGAGGGTTGCGGCAGGTGTCACGTCAGCACCGCGGCTGCCGTCCGGTAAGCCACGTCGGCAGCGGTACGCACGGGAAGCGCGCGGTGTGCGTCGGAAAGGATCTCCACTCCCCAAGGGCCCGTCCAGCCGGCGGTACGGAGCGCCGCGACGATGGCGGGGAGGTCGAAGGAGCCCTCACCGCACAGGCGACGGCGCCGCACGGTGTCCTCGAAGAGGGTGCCCACGACGTCGGTTTCGGCGTCGTCGAGCTCCACGCCCACGATGCGGCCCGGGGGCACCTTCGCGAGGTCGCCCGGTGGCGTCCCCGCGCGCTCGGTGTGCCAGACATCGATGATCAGGCCGCCGGCCGGGTGCCCAGCCGCTCCGTCCGCTCGCTATGCACGCTGAAAGATGGGCAGCGGACCGGGCAGCCTTGTGATCACCACCCTTGCCGAGCGCCCGCCGTCGCGTGAACGCCGGAGAGCGTGGGCGGCTGTGCGTGGCGTCAGCGTGCGAACTTTTCGATGGCCGCTGGGGTGACGGGGGTGAAGAAGTTGACGAGGTTGCCGTCGGGGTCGCGGAACAGCAGCGACCGGTTGCCCCAGGGCATCGTGGTGGGCTCGGTGACGAAGTCGGTGACGAAGCCGGTGAGGTTCTGGTAAACGCGGTCCACGTCGTCGACGAGGAACTCGGTGATCACGCTGTGGTTGTCCGCCGGGCGGGCAGAGCCCGGGGCGAACACCGGGACGGTGCGGGTGCCGGCGATCGCAAGGGTGGCGCCCGCGGTCTTGAGTTCGGCGAAGTCCTCGGTGGCCCACGTCGCCGACGCTCCCGTGGCTCGCTCGTAGAACTCGACGAGGCGCGCTACGTCGCTGGTGATGATGCGGATCGAGACGAAGTCCATGGGAATCTCCTTGGCTGTACTGAAGGCGTGCACGACGCAGGCTAGGAGAGATAGTGGACAGAATCGGTCCTGTATTCGCGATGAAGGGCGCACCGTGCGGCGGTATGTGGACCAGCCGATCGACCTGGACGAGACATCGCCGCCCGGGGCCACGCCGACACCCTTGCCGCCCGCGGCGTCGTCCACCGCCTCGCCGACCAGTTATAAGGCGCGAATCAAGGGGACACGGAGTGTGGCGCTCGCGACCGTCAGCGCCGTGAACCAGAAGGGTTGTGATCGTTGTGGGCCATGGCGGAGACGTCATCGATGAGCTGACCACCGACCACCGTGAGGTCGACGACCTCTTCGAGAAGATCCAGGCCACCGCGCCGGGGAACCCCGAGCGGAAGCGTCTGATGGACCAGGTGACCATCGAGCTCGTACGGCACTCGGTGGCCGAGGAGCAGTACCTCTATCCGACCGTCCGCCGCCGCCTGACGGACGGCGACGCGATCGCGGACAAGGAGATCGCCGACCACTCCCAGGTGGAACGGCTCCTCAAGACGCTGGAGGGGCTGGACGCGGACGCCGCCGACTTCAACGACCTGGTGCTCAAGCTCAAGACCGAGGTCACGGCCCACGTCCACGACGAGGAAACCAACCTCTTCCCGCAGCTGCGTCGGGCCTGCGACGAGGCGGATCTGCACAAGCTGGGGGAGAGCGTGCGACGGGCGAAGAAGATCGCGCCCACCAGGCCGCACCCCAGCGCACCGGACACTCCCCCCGGTAACAAGCTCCTGGCTCCGGGCGCGGGACTGGTCGACCGAGCCCGTGATCTGGTGACCGGACGCGGCGAATAGCCGAAGGAAGCACCGCGAATGTGCGTCCCGGTGGGGCGGGAAGCGTCTGGGACACCTGGGATAGCATCAAGTGGGGGTAATGCCGACCGGGCTCGCTGGAGAGCATCGTGATCGAGGACGACGGCCCGTCCGACAGCGGTCGGGACGGGGCGGCCGAGGAGCAGCGGCGGATCGCCGATGAGCTGACAGGCGCGATTCGAGGTGTCCCGCTCGAAGAGCTTCCCTCCCGGCTGTGTGAGGTGTGCTTGCGATTGCTGCCTGTCACCGGCATGTCCCTGTCGGTGCAGGCGGCCGGGCCGGGCATGGAGGCGCTGCTGTGCGCGAGCGACAAGGTCGCAGCTCAGCTCGCCGAGATCCAGTACACCCTGGGCGAGGGGCCCCGGCTCCAGGCGCATACGCTGCACGCGCCGGTCTTCGCCGCCGATCTGCTGCGCGGCCCGGAGGTGCGCCGGTGGCCGGTGTTCGCCGCCCAAGCGGTACGCGCGGGGGCGCAGGCCGTCTTCTCCCTGCCGCTCGGGAGCCCGGTGGCGCCGCTCGGCACGATGGACCTCTATCGCCGGGCACCCGGTTCGCTGTCGTCCCGCGACGTACGCGTCGCCCTTCTCACCGCCGACGCGGTCAATACGGCCATCGGGACACTGGACGGCAGAACACAGGACTCCGACAAAGTCGTAGCGTGGCTGGAGGGGGCCGAAGCGGACCGGGACGAGGTCCATCAGGCGATTGGAATGATCATGGTGCGGCTGAGCGTGGACGCCGAGGAGGCCCTGGCCCGCCTGCGTGCACGCGCGTTCGTGGAGGGCAGGACCGCGACCGAGGTGGCCCGCGCCGTCGTCAACCGGACTCTGGACATCACCGATCATGACTGAAGCGCGGGCGGGCTCCGACAGCACCGCCGAGGAGGCGACCATGAGCCGCGAACAGCAGTTGGCCAGGGCGTTCGTGAGCTTGTCGGACACCCTCTCGGACGACTTCGACCCCTTGACGCTGTTCCACCGCCTGGTCGGCGACTGCGTCACCTTCCTGGACGCGGACGCCGCGGCGGTGATGATGGCCGACGCCCGCGGCGGGCTGCGGATCATGGCCTCCTCCAGCGAGGACGCCACGTTCCTCGAACTGCTCCAGCTACAGAGCGGATCGGGACCGTGCGTGGACAGCTTCCACAGCGGTCAGGCCATGAAGGCCCGCGACCTCTCCCGTGAGGAGGCGCGCTGGCCCGCGTTCGTGCGCCCGGCTCTCAAGGCCGGCTATCACTCGTTGCTCACCGTGCCGCTGCGTCTCCACGAGCGGGTGATCGGCGCCGTCAACCTCTTCCGGCACGGCGTGGGCGAGCTCTCGAGCGATGAGGAGCAGGTGGCGCAGGCGCTGGCGGACGTGGCCGCGCTCGCCCTCATGCACTGGTCCAAGGAGCCCACCGGCAATGACGAGCTCGTCACCCGGGTCCAGAGCGCCCTCGCGGCCAAGGCCGTCCTGGAGACCGCCAAGGGCATGGTCGCGCAGCACGCGGGCGTCTCCATCGGCGAGGCGGCCCGCCGTCTGCGCGCCTACGCGGAACGGCACCAAGTCCGCCTGACCGAGACCGCCCAGGCCCTCACCAGCCGCACCCTCGACTTGACGGCCGTCTCTCTCACCCCTCCCGCGCGCGACCGGGCCGCTGGCCCATGATCCGAGGCCAATACGTGCGGTGGGTGGTCAGCCGCCCTGGCCGGCCCGCTCGATCAGCTCGATGACCGGCCCGTGCTTGCGGGGCCGAGCCGGCCCGGCAGATGGAACAGCGCTTCCCCATTACCGTAGGCGAGCTCCGGTAGCCGGCACGGCCGCCCCCAGGGCCCGCGGCGAGTAGGTGCGGGTGGTGAGTACGCCTTCCAGCGCACGGCGACAGGCGGTGTCCCGGACAGCTCCGGACAAGGGGCTGACCAGGCTGGACATGATCCGGGCTGTCCGGGACAGAAAATATCCGTTCCCCTGATCCGTCCATGCCGCCAAGATTTCGCTGAGCCGGAGCAGCAGCTCCGGCGGAGAGATCTCGCCGATCCCAAGGGGGACCAATGAAACTTCGCCGAGCAGCGATCACTACTGCGGCGCTCGCGGCAGCAGCAACCGGCGCCATTGCTCCGGCGGCCAGCGCGACTACGACCGCGCCCGCACACCCCGCCGCGCCCCAAAGGACCGCCGTGGCCTGCTACCTCTACGTAGATGACAGCCGCGGTTACTACAACGTGCGGACGGCCAAGTCCGCCACGGCAGGCCTGATCAAGAAGTACACCGGCACCCGTCTGCCCGTGTGGGACAGGTGCGGCGAAGAACTCGGCGGGACCTATCGGTGCGCCGTGGGCGAGCCCCAGGACAGGTACTACGTCGCCGTGAACTACAACGGTCGCAAGGGCTACGTCGCCGCAGCCTGTGCGGGAGGTCTGGGCGCCTGACCCGGTGCCGGCACCCGCGGAGCAGGCCGACGGCGAGTTCGGGGGTCATCAGGACGACCTGCCGGCGGTGTGCCATCAGGTCGCGGTGCCTGCCCCGGCACCGCGACCTGGGCGCACAGCGGCCGGCCCGCCCGCGGGCCGACCGCGGCGTCGTGGTGGCCACATTCAGCCCGAGCGCGGGCCTGCTTGTGAACGGGCCGCACCGGGCGAGGTCGAGCGTCCGAAGGCGCGGCGGTAGGCGGTGGGGGTGGTGTCCAGTGCGCGCCGGAAGTGCAGCCGCAGGTTGGCCGGTGTGCCCAGTCCGCAGTCCCGCGCCACCCGATCCACCGAGTGGTCCGTGGTTTCCAGCAGCTCCCGCGCCCTGCCGAGGCGGGCGTTGAGCAACCACTGCAACGGGGTCGTGCCCGTCTCCTCGGTGAACCGGCGCATGAAAGTGCGCTGTGAGAGACCCGCGTGCCGGGCGAGCACCCGCAGCGTGAGTGGCTCGCCGAGCCGTTCCAGCGCCCATCCGCGGGTACCGGACAGCGACGCCTCACCGGCCACGGCGACGGGAGCCGGCACGTACTGGGCCTGCCCGCCGTCCCGGTGCGGGGCGGCCACCAGACCGCGGGCGATCTCGTTGGCCACCGCCGACCCCAGGTCGCGGCGTACGAGGTGCAGACACAGGTCGATGCCGCAGCACACCCCGGCCGAGGTGAGCACGTCGCCCTCGTCGACATAGAGCACATCGCGGTCGATCATGACGGCCGGGAAGTCCCGCTCGAACTCGTCGATGTGCTTCCAGTGGGTCGTGGCGTGCAGCCCGTCCAGCACACCCGCCGCGGCCAGCGCGAAGGCGCCCGTGCAGATCGACACCACACGTTTGCCTCGGTCGCGGGCCTCGGCCAGCGTGCCGAGCACGGCGTCCGGCAGCTGGAGGATCGGTTCGAATCCCGGCACGATCACGGTGTCGGCGCCGCGCACCTGCTCCAGGCCCCCGGCGGCGACCAGGGCGAAACCCGCGGTGGTGGCCACCTTCGCGTCCAGCGCGCACAGGGTCATCTCGTAGGGGGTTTCCGGCCGGCTGGTGAAGATCTGCGTCGGGATCGCCAGGTCGAGCGGGGTGACCCCGTCCAGCGCCAGGACCGCGACTCGATGCACTGCCATGGCAAGATTCTATCGAAGTGGGGGAATTTTGCCTCTCGCCAGGTCAGGGCGGTCGCGGCCAGGCTGAAGACATGACCGGACCTACCCGCGAGGCGACCGCCGACCTGATCACGCTGCCCGGCACACCGCTTGCCGACGCCGTCATGGATCTCATCCGGCCGGTGGAAACGCCGTCCGTGTTCAACCACAGCATCCGCAGCTATCTGTTCGCCCGGCTGGTGGCCGACCGCCTCGGCCTGGCCGTCGGCCACGACTACCAGGACGACCTGTTGTTCGCCGCGTGCGCGATGCACGACCTCGGCGTGGCGTCGGACGGCCCGCACAACCAGCGGTTCGAGGTCGAAGGCGCCGACCGGGCCGCCGAGTTCCTCCTCGACCGCGGAGTGACCGCGGCCGACGCCGACCAGGTCTGGCAGGCCATCGCCCTGCACACCTCCCCGGGGATCGCGGAACGCCGCGGCACGCTGTGCGTACTCGTCCGCGAAGGCGTCGGCCTCGACTTCGGCGGCGCACTGGGTGCCGGCCACATCGACGCCGTCACCGATGAGCAGGCCGACGCCGTGCACGCCGCGTATCCACGGCTGGACATGATCCGCTCGCTCACCGACGCGATCGTGGCGCAGGCCGCGAAGAACCCGGCGAACGCACCCCGGTACGCGATCCCCGGCGAATTCCTCCGCGAACGCGAGACCTTCGGCCGGACCCGGCTGGAGCACGCCTGCCGTTCGTCCCGCTGGGGCAACTGACTCCAACTGACCCCACTGACCCCAACTGACCCCACGGCACACCACGACCCCCTCACCAAGGAAAAGGAAGCACCGCAATGACCGTCCACACCGTCGAGGTCCCCGAGGACAACGCAGTCTTCGGGCAAACCACCAGCGCCTTCGCGGGCTTCGGCTATTCCGCCGCGGTTCGCGCGCACGGCCTCCTGTTCATCGCCGGAACGATCGGTCGCCGCGCCGACGGAACCATCCCGGACACCATCGAGGAACAGACCGAGATCGCCATCCGGAAGATCGAGGAGATCCTTCGACTGGAGCACCTCGACCTGTCCGCCCTCGTCGACGTCACCAGCTACCACGTCGACATCCGCCGGCACTTGCCCGGCTTCATCGAGGCCAAACAGCGCCTCGTCAAGGCGCCCTACCCGACCTGGACGATCATCGGGGTCAGCGGTCTCGCCAGCCCGGGACTCCTCGTCGAGATCCGCGCGACCGCCGCGTACCCCGACGCGTCCCGGTAGGCCGCCACCGCTCCTGGGCCCGTTCCCGGGCCCAGGAGCCCGTCACGGCTGTTGCCCCGCTCCCTGCCGTCATCACTACGATCACCGATCGTGCGTGGTTGACCGGAACCGCGCAGTTCTTCCTCGATCCGGAGGACCCGTTCCCGGAGGGCTGCTACCTGTGATCCCCGTTCTGGAAGGCGCCCCGCCCATGGCGGCCGCCATCGATGTCCTGCGCAAGAGCCTGCTCGACGGACTGGACCCGGAGTCCGGGCCACCGCGCTCCGTCGTCCCGGTGCCAACCGGCCAGCTCCTGCTCATGCCCGCGCACTGGGGGAGCTACGCCGGGGTGAAGATGGTGACCGCGGCACCGGGCAACGCGGCCCGTGGCCTCCCCCGCATCCAGGGCAACTACCTGCTCCTGGACGGCGAGACCCTCACCCCGCTGGCCCTGCTGGACGGGATCGCCCTCACATCCGTACGCACCGCCGCCGTGTCGGCGGTGGCCGCCGACGCGCTGGCCGGGCCGGACGCGAGCCGACTCGTCCTGTTCGGAACGGGACCGCAGGCCCGGTCCCACCTGGAGGCCCTCAGCCGCATCCGCCCGATCCAGGACGTCGTAGTCGTCGGCCGGAACCCCGAAGCCGCCCGCGCCTTCGCGGCCGAGGTCGGAGCGCGCGTCGGCACCGTGGACGACATCGCGCACGCGGATATCGTCGCGTGCTGCACGACGGCACGCACCCCGCTGTTCGACGGCGCCCTGCTACCGGCGTCGGCGACCATCGTGGCCGTCGGCTCGCACGAGCCCGACGCCCGGGAGGTGGACGAAACGGCGGTCGCCCGGTCCACAGTGATCGTCGAAGCGGTCTCCGCCGCGCTGCGCGAAGCCGGCGACGTGATCCAGGCGGTCCAGGCGGGCGCCGTCGACCCCGGCGAGCTGGTGGGCCTGGCCGATGTCGTATCGGGCGGACACCAGATCCCCCCGGACCGACCGCGCTTCTTCAAGAGCGTAGGCATGGCCTGGGAAGACCTGGTGCTCGCCGCGGCCCACTTCGAGGCGGCCGGAACCTGAACCAGCCCTCCTGGCCGGGCAGTCAAGGGCGGGGGCGGCGGAGCTTCGAGCGCCGGGAGTTCTCGCTTCGGCCGCCGCCGCAACCCGCGGAAAGGGCGAGGACACTGGGACTTTGGCTAGGGTGCGGCTGAAAAGCAGCGCCGGGAAGCACTCATGAGGTACCGGTGGCCCCATGTCTCGCACGTTGAGTTCAACGAAAACCCGCGCCGCGCTCCGCGTATCGTCGCGTATCTCCCTCGAATTGCTTTTGATCCTCGTCATGGCGGCGGCGGTCCTGTGGGCCCTGGGCCAGATGTGGTCGGTCATCTGGCCGCTCGTGGTCGGCCTGCTCCTCACGACGCTGACCTGGCCCCTGGCCCGCCTTCTGCGCGGGTGGGGGTGGCCTCCCGCGCTGGCCGCCTCGGTCGTGACCCTGCTGTTCCTCCTGGTCGCCACGGGTATCGTGGCGCTGATCGCGGTGCCGGTGGCGTCCCAGTCCGGTGAACTGGCCGACGGGGTGACCGAAGGCATCCAACGGGTGCGTGAATGGGCCGCCGGGCCGCCGCTGAACATCGACGATGCGCAGATCGCGCAGGCCACCGACAGCGCGGCCGCCCGGTTGCAGAGCAGTGCGGGCAGCCTGGTCAGCGCCGTCGTCGCGGGAGTGAGCACTGTGGTCGACGGTGTGATCACCGCTGTCCTGGCGCTCTTCTTGATGTTCTTCTTCCTCAAGGACGGCCCGCGGTTCCTGCCGTGGCTCGCCCGTCAGCTCCCCGGCCGGCTCGCCATCGACATCCCCGCCGTGGCCGAGCGCAGTTGGGACACCCTCGGCGCCTTCGTGCGTTCCCAGGCGCTGGTGGGCCTGCTCGACGCCGTCCTGATCGGGCTCGGACTGTGGGCCCTGGGAGTGCCGCTGGTGCTGCCGCTGGCGGTCCTGACCTTCATCTCCGCGTTCATTCCCGTCGTGGGGGCCTTGTTCGCGGGTGTGGTCGCGGTGCTCATCGCGCTGGTGTTCAACGGTCCGACGGACGCGCTGATCGCGCTGGCGATCATCATCGTGGTGCAGCAGCTCGAGGGCAATGTGTTCCAGCCCATGATCCAGAGCCGCGGACTGGGCCTGCACGCGGCGGTCGTCCTGCTGGCGGTGACACTGGGCAGCAGCCTGGCCGGGATCGTGGGCAGCCTGCTCGCCGTACCGGTGGCCGCGCTGATCGCGGTGGCCTGGAACTACGTGCGCGAACAGCTCAGCCATCCGCCACAGGAGCCGGAGAGCAACGAGCAGCCCGCCGGTGGCGTTGTCGTGTCGTAGCCCCTCGGCGTCGTGCGCCGGGGGCGAGTGGCCCCCGGCGTCCGACGATGAGCGTGGAAGCGGTTCACAGTTCTCCGAGCCAGGACTCCGCCGTCATGATCCGCGCGCCTCGTCCGGGGAAGACCCGCTCCACGAAGAAGTCATGGACGTCCGTCTCGGCGTCCGCGCAGGCGTCGCTCAGGACGGTGACCCTGTAGTCGCGGTCCAGGGCGTCGTAGAGCGTTGCCGCGACCATCGCGCCGGTCGCCACGCCTGTCAGCGCGATCGATTCCACACGGTGGGCACGCAGCACCAATTCGAGTTCCGTTCCGACGAATGCGCTGGTGCGGCGCTTGGTGATGACGACGTCCTCGGGTCGCGGCGCCAGTTCCGGAATGATGTCCGTCCCCCCGGCCCCCTCGTGAAACAGTGACCCGGCTTGGTGAAACGCGGTGAGCACGGTGTTGTTCTCGGAGACATCGACTCCCGATGCCCGCAGCTCCGTGCGCACGAGGACGACGAGGACGCCGTGCGCGCGAGCCGCGCGTACCAACTCCCGCATCGGGGAAACGGGTGCTCGGCTGAACGGATAGTTGGCCAGGATGCCCGTCTGCATATCGCCGATGATGAGTGCGGTGTCGGTGCGGCTGGTCATCCGATCTTCTCCGTGTCGTGGGACTGGGGCAGTGGATCCTGCGCGGTCGATTGTTCCGCCTTTCGCCCGGCCGTCAGCAGGATCACCAATCCGGCGGCGAGCATGAGGGCGATGGCCAGGAGTGCGTAGGTGAAGTCGCCGGTCGCGTCCGCGATGGCGCCGGTCATATAGGGGCCGATGAAGCCACTGACGTTGCTCACCGAGTTGATCAGCGCGATGCCCGAGGCGGCGGCGGCACCGGTCAGGCACAGCGGCGGCAGTCGCCAGAACTGCGGCATGGCGGTGAAGACGCCGGAGACGCTGACGCAGAACGCCCCGATGAACAGGACGTCGTCGTGGGTGAAGGTGGCCAGCAGCAGGCCCACGGCACCGAAGGCCAGGGGTACCGCCGTGGAGAACACCACGGACCGGCGCGCCGCCACCCTGGCCCAGGCGAGCATGGCGACGATGGCGATGGCCGATGGGATACCGGCCAGCAGCACGCTGCTGACATCCGAGGTCGTGGACGCGTTCCCGGTGAGAGCCGAGATCATCGTCGGGAGGAAGAACGCGATGGGGTACAGGCCGAAGACGATAGCGAAGAAGGCGAGGGAGAGCATCCACACGCGTCCGCTGGAAAGCGCCTGACGCATCCCGGTGAGCGCGCCGTGCGCGTTCTGCTGGGCGGTTTCCAGGGTGAGTCGTCGCTGGATGGCGTCCTTCTCCTGGGGTGTCAGCCACTTCGCGTCGGCGGGCCGGTCCGGCAGCAGGCCGTAGATCAGGGTTCCGGACAGGATGGTGACGAGGCCCTCGGTGAAGAACAACGACCGCCACCCGGCGTACCCGGTGAGCTGTTCGCCCCAGGACAGCATGGCGGCGGCGAGGGGCGATCCGACGATGCCGGACAGCGGAATCATGATGAAGAAGATGGACATGGCCCATGCCCGCTGTCTCCTGGGGAACCAGAAGGTCATGTACAGCAGGATTCCGGCGGCCAGCCCGGCCTCCGCGAAACCGAGCAGGACGCGCATGACGTAGAGCTGGGCAACGCTCTGCACGGCCGCGGTGCCCATGGTGACGAGGCCCCAGGAGACCAGGATTCGGGTGATCCATTTCCGCGCTCCGAACCGGCGCAGCAGCATATTGCTGGGGATTTCCACGAGAATGTAGCCGATGAAGAACAGGCCGGACGCCAGGCCCAGCTGTCCGGCGGTGATGCCGAGGCTCTTGTTGAGCGACCGTGCCACGTAGCCGAGATTGGCACGGTCGATGTAGCTCATCACGTAGGCGAGGCCGATGAGCGGGATGATGCGGACACCGACTTTGCGCCATACACGGCGCATGTCATCGTCTGTCTTTGTCGGGGCGGTGACCTCGGCCATGACGGGGTCCTCTCGGTGAGCGGGGTCCGAGGATGGTGAGTTGGGCAGGGGCGTGCGTCGGGGGCGGGGGCGGTGCTAGCGGGGCCCGGTGGCGCGCCGTCGCCGTGTCGCCGCCGTGTCGACCGCGCCGTCGGGGGTGACGACGACCCCGTAGTCGCGGATCGCGCCGGAGGCGGTGACCTTCCCGTCGAGTACGTCTCGCAGGACACGGTCGGGATCCCGGGTGAAGGGGTCCCCGTGGCCACCTCCGCCGGCGGTGACGTGCCGGTGGCGTTCACCAGCGGCGAGGAGCTGGACGACCTTGGCGGGGAGTGTCCGCTCCCCTGGGGTGCCGGGGTTGAGGATGTTGGACGACGGCGTGCCCTGGGCTCCGCCCTGGAGGCCGTAGGGCAGGTGGGTGCGCCGGTCGGAGCGGATCTGCACCGAGACCGCGGGGGCGAGAACCGTCATGTCGCGGAAGGTCGACAGGCCGCCGCGCCACCGGCCGGGGCCGCCGGTGTCGGGCAGATAGCCGTAGCCGTCGATGCGCACATGGCCGGACTGCTCGAGTTCCTCCACCGGTACGTTGGCCAGGTTGGCGCCGAGCGGGCTGACGCCGTCCACACCGTCGCGATCGGGACGGGCTCCCCAGGCCCCGCACAGGATGTCCCACAGGACGTTGGTGGTCCCGTTCTCCCCGGTGATGCCGATGGCCACGGAGTCCGGGCCGCCGTCGCCCGCGGCCGGGACCCGGTCGGGGAAGACGGGAGCCAGCGCTCCGAGGACGGTGTCGATGATGCGGTAGGCGACCAGGCCTCGGGCGCCGCGGGCCGCGGGCCTTCGGCCGTTGAGGATGGAGGCCTCGGGGATCGTGAAGGTGAGGGGCCGGTAGAAGCCGCTGTTGGCCGGGATGTCGGACCCCAGGGCGCCCTGGATGGCCGCGTAGGAGGCGGACCGGGTGAAGGACTCGGTGGCGTTGAGGGCCGAGGCGACCTGGGGGGAGGACCCGGTGAAGTCCACGTGCAGGGTGTCCCCGGTGATGGTGACGGTGACGCGGAAGGGGATGGGCGGTGAGCCCATGCCGTCGTCGTCGATGAAGTCCTCGAACGCGTAGGCACCGTCGGGTGCCTCGGCGAGCGCCGCGCGCAGCAGGGTCTCGGAGTAGGCGAGGAGTTCCTCGTTGAGTGCGGCCAGCCCGTCGGGGCCGTGGCGTTCGGCCAGTTCCTTCAGCCCTTCCCCGCCCGCGTGGCAGGCGGCGAGCTGTGCTTCCAGGTCGCCACGGAGCAGTTCCGGCTCGCGTACGTTGCGGAGGACGAGTGCGAGGAAGGTCTCGTTGAGCGTGCCCGCGTCGTACAGCCGGGACGGCGGTATCTGCACGCCCTCCGCGAAGATGCTGGTGGACTGCACCGCCATGGATCCCGCGGCCCAGCCTCCCACGTCCACGTGGTTGACGACGGTGACCGAGTAGCCGAGCGGCTCCTGCCCGGCGGTCCCGGCGGTGAACACCGGGGCGATCGCGAAGATGTCGGGCAGGTGCATACCGCCCAGGTCGGGATCGTTGAGCAGGTAGACGTCGCCCGGGCGGACGGAGTCGCCGAAGGCCGTGAGCACGGCGCTCATGGCTTCGGGAATGGAGCCGAGGTGCACCGGACAGGTGTTGGCCTGCGCGATCACCCGTCCCGAGGCGTCGCACAGCGCGGCCGAGAAGTCCATGCTGGAGGCGACGATCTGGGAGTGCGCGGTGCGCAGAATGGTGATCGCCATTTCGTCCGCGAGTCCGGTCACCGCGTTCCGGTAGACCTCGAACGTGGCGGCGTCGCTGATCGGGCGCGGGCTCATGAGGTTGCCTCCGGGACAGTGGTCCAGCTGATGACGATGTTGTTGAAGCGGTCGCGGTGGGCGGTGGCCGCCGGCGGTACGAGGGTGGTGGAGTCCATGTCCTCGATGACGAGGGGGCCTTGCCGGGGCTCCGGTGACAGTGCGGCGCGGGGGATGACCGGGGTCGGCTCGGTCCGGTCGAACCGGCACTCCCGGGTCGTTTCGGCCCCGGGCGCCGACGGCGGCAGGCTCAGGAGTCGCTCGACGCCGACGGGGTTGCGCACCCGCCCGCGGACGCGGAGGTTGACGATCTCCACGAGCTCGTCGGTGCCGGCCCGGCCGTAGGTGCGGTGGTGCTCGGTGTGGAACCGCTGCCGTACGGAGGCCATCAGGCCGGAGTCCAGCGTCCCGTCGGGGACGGTGACGGACAGCTCGAATCGCTGACCGCGGTAGCGCATGTCGAAGATCCGCTGTACCTCGGCGGGTGCCGAGGGAGCTGCCTCCCGCAGGGCCTCGGTGACCTCCTTGGCCATGCGGTCGAACTCCGCGCCGAGCAGGTCGAGGGCGTCGAGGTCCGCCCGGTGGGGCACCACCGCCTGCCGTTCGGTGTCGGCGACGAGGAGCCCCAGACTGCTGAACAGCCCGGTGTGCACGGGGACGATGACGGTGTCGATACCGAGCTCCCGGGCGATGGCCGCGCCGTAGAGGGGCCCGGCACCGCCGAAGGCCACCATGACCGCGTCCCGCGGATCGCGGCCGCGTTCGCTGGTGACGGCCTTGACGGCCTTGGTCATGCTGGACACGGCGACTTCGTAGGCTCCGCGCGCGGCCGCCGGAATGTCGACGCCCAGGTCCTGGGCCACCGGGGCGATGGCCTGCCGGGCGAGGTCCGGTTTGATGGCCACCCGCCCGCCCGCCAGGGCCTGCGAGCTGAGGTAGCCCAGGGCCACGTTGGCATCGGTCAGCGTGGGGCTGGTCCCTCCGTTGCCGTAGCAGGCGGGACCGGGCCGGGAGCCGGCGCTCTCCGGTCCGACCCGCAGGGATCCGGCGACGTCGGTGGAGATGACGCTGCCCCCGCCCGCACCCACTTCGGCGATGTCGATGGAGGGCACGCGCAGCGCGTATCCCGCCCCCTTGCCCATGCCACGGGTGATGTTCATGCCCCCGCCGACCTCGTAGTCACCGGCGACGAACGGTTCCCCGTGCTCGATGAGGGACGCCTTGGCCGTGGTGCCGCCCATGTCGAAGGCGACCACCGAGTCGATCCCCATGAGCTGGGAGAGTTTCCGCACGGCGATGACGCCGGCGGCGGGCCCCGATTCGATGATCTGCACCGGGCGCCCCACCACCGAGGGGGCGTCGAGGAGGCCTCCGCTGGACTGCATGATCATCAAGGGCGCCGAGACGCCCGCTTCCCGCAGCCCCTCGCCGAGCGCCGTGACGTAGTCATGGACCTGGGGGCCCACATAGCTGTTGACGACCGCGGTGCTGGTGCGCTCGTACTCCTGCATCTGAGGCGTGATGTCGACGGAGGCGGTCACATAGGTGCCGGGCAGGAGGGCGCGCAGTTCGGCGGCGACTCGGCGCTCCTCCTCGGGACAGACATAGGAGTTGATCAGACACACCGCCACCGCCTCGATGCCCGCGGCCCGGATCTCGCCTGCCACCCGGGCCAGTTCGGCGGAGTCCGCCGGGGGTTCGAGGTGGCCGTCGGCGGTGATGCGCTGGTTGATCTCGTAGCGGTGGCGCCGGGGAACGAGCGGGGTCGGCCGCTGCCAGGAGAGGTCGTACAGCAGGGGGCGGCGCAGTCGCCCGAGTTCCAGTACGTCCCGGAATCCCCGCGTGGTCACCAGGGCGGTACGTGCTCCCCGCATCTCCAGGATGGCGTTGGTGGCCACCGTGGTGGCGTGCAGCATCGCCGTGACCTGGCGCGGGAGCGCGTCCGCCGCGGAGAGCGCGGCCCGGGTTCCGCCGAGGACGCCGCTGCCGAAGTCCGGCGGTGTGGAGAGGACCTTCACGGGGACGACCCGGCCCTCCGGGCCCAGGGCGATGACATCGGTGAAGGTCCCACCGATGTCGGCGGCGACGCGCCAGCTTCCGTCGGCATCGGTCAAAGCGGGTCCTGGCATGTTCGGCTCCTTGGAAGGCGGCCCTGGAGGGGCTCCCTCGTGCCACCCCTCCGGCAGTTGCGATGACCATAAGGCAGATCTGAGATCTCAGCAATGAGCACGTAGGATCTCTTCATTGCCTGCGCGGCACCTCGTCGTACCGCGTGCGTCGGCTTCCGTTCCCGTCACTCCGCGACAGACAGGCGGGCCCCGCTCCCCCGCCTCAACTCCCCCAGCCGCCGCCCCACTTCCTCGAGGTCGGCGGCGGATCCCCCGTACACCATGCGGACATGGGTATCCGGCCCCGCGAAGGCGTCCCCCGCGATGGCCGTCATGCCGTGATCCAGCAGCAGCCGCTCCAACCGTCGCCCACGGCATCCGAGTGGGGCGCAGTCGACGAAGACGAAGACGCCCGCGTCGGGCCGGACCGAAGCGAGGCCGGCGCCCTCCAGTCCGCCGCGGAGAATGTCACGCCGGGCCCGCATGGTGGCGAACTCTTGTTCGATCCAGTGTTGCGGGCCGGTCATGACGGCGTACGCCGCGGCCTGGGCCACGTCGCCGACGTTGATGGCGTCCCATTCGAAGGCGTGGTGTATCGGCTCCAGCAGGTGGGCGGGGGCGTGCACATAGCCGACCCGCCAGCTGGTGAAGGCGTAGTTCTTGCTGAGGCTGGTCACGGTGACCAGGTCCGGATGGTGATCGCGCAGCAGCATTTGCGGCACATAGCCGGGCCCGTCCCATACGTACCGCTCGTAGGACTCGTCGGAGAAGACGGTCAGACCGCGGCGCGCGGCGATGTCCAGAAGCTGGCCAAGCCGCTCCCGGCTGGGCACATAACCGGTCGGGTTGTTGGGGTTGCAGATCAGCAGCGCCCGGGTGGCCGGAGTGATCGCGGCCTCGACGGCCGCCGGGACGTGGTCCCAGCCGCGGCTCTCGTCGGACGGTACGTACACCGGCCGGGCTCCCGCCAGGCGGATCATGCCCTCGAAGAAATAGCTCGGAGCGGGGATCACGACGTCGTCGCCCGGGGACAGCAGAGCTCTCAGCGCCACGCTCATCCCGTGCTGGGCGCCGTGGGTGATCAGCAGTTCGCGCCCCGGGTCCACGGCGAGCCCGTACGCGGCCTCCAGCCGCGAAGCGATCGCCTGGCGGAGCTCTTCGGAACCGCGGCTGCTCCGGGGGAACACCTCACCCGCGGCGGTCCGCACCGCCTCCACGACGTGTTCCGGCATGGGCAGCACCGGCACACCGCGGAAGGGGACCATGGCCGCATGGTTCGGCGGCACCGTCCGGGCACGGTCGGCGAGTTCGAGAGCCGGCAGACGTTCCAGCTTCATCAGGTTCCCTTCACGGATCTTGGTGCGCCGGGCGGCCGGGCAGCCGGGCCCAGACGGTCTTGCCATCGGGATGCCGTTCGGCCGTGAGACCCCCGCCGAATTCGGTGAGCAGTGCGTCGACGATCGCCGTTCCACGGCCATGGGTGGCCTCCGGCGAGGCGGCCGTCGGCCTCGGAACGTCGCGCGAGTTGTCGCGGACACCGAGTTCCAGCGTTCCGTCCTCGCCGATCCGGAGAGTGACGACGATGCACGGCGTGAACACGCCGGCGTGGTTCACGGCGTTGGTCACCAGCTCCGAGGCGATGAGGCCGACGGTGTGGACCAGCTCACCGTCCTCGGGGACTCCCCACTCGAGGAGGGTCTCCACCAGGGCACTCCGGACCCCGGGCACATCGGCGGCGGAAGGCGGCAGAGAGAATGTCCGGTCGGTCCGGCAGAGCGCTGTGGCGTTCATAGTGATCATCTCG
This sequence comes from Streptomyces javensis, assembly GCF_039525925.1. NCBI lineage: Bacteria > Bacillati > Actinomycetota > Actinomycetes > Kitasatosporales > Streptomycetaceae > Streptomyces > Streptomyces javensis. The sequence continues at coordinate 30,153 of NZ_BAAAIF010000017.1, forward strand.
ATGTGGCGGTGGGCGGGAGTCTGGAATTCCACCCCCCATCTAGGATCTTAGATATCTCTACTGAGATCTTACAGCTGCCCGGAAAACCACTTCAACCCCTGGGGAACGCGAAAAGGAACCCGGTCCCTGGGATCAGGTGACGCTGATGCTGACCTCGGCGAGCGACGCGTGGGACACGAGCTGGTCGATGATCTGCTCCTGGGCGGTTCGCGTTCTGGCGTCCATGGCCGCGCGGGCCGCGGCCGGGTCACGGTCCCGGATGGCCTCGAGGATCTCCCGCCGCTCATGCGCGGCCGGCTCCGAGAAGGGCAGGGACTTGAGCGTGATCCGCAGGACTCGCTCCAGCTCGTCGAAGACCCGGATGACCGCCTGGGCCAGCATGTCATTGCCGCACCGGTTGGCGATGATCGCGTCGAACTCGAGGTTGGCGCGGAGGAACGCGTCGAGGCTGGCCGGATCCCCCGTCTCGTACGTGACCGACAGGAGTTCCGCCATCCGGGCGAGATCGCGCTCGGGGCAGCCGATCTCCGCCGCGAGACCCGCCGCCTCGACCTCCAGCAGCCGGCGGAAGGCACAGAGATCACGGGTTCCCTTGAGGGTGACCGGCAGGATGCGGTAGCCCGAGCGGGGCAGCGCCTGCACCAGACCGTCCCTCTGGAGCCGGGTCAGGGCCTCCCGGGCGGGCATCGTACTGGCGCCGGCCCGGCGCGCGAGAGTCGACTTGGTGACATGGGCGCCAGGCTCCAGTTCGAGCTCGATGATCTGGCGCTTGATGGTGGCGTATGCGCGCTCGGTGGCGCTGAGGCTCGGATGATCTTCGCTGAGGATGGCCGGCAGGTACTTCACGCTGCCACCTTAGCGCAATTGCGATCTCACAGCGCCCGCATGGAGATCTCAGCCAGTCGGTCGAGGGTTCAAGGTGAACCCGCCGCCTCCCCGCCGGACCTCCACGGCGCCCGTGGCACCGGCGAAGTGCGCAGGAACGAGCAACTCCCTTTGATCGGCCGCGCGGTGGAGAACGCGCAGTCGGCTCGCCACCGCTTGTTCCGAGTCCAGGCAGGCGTTGCTGTTGCAGCAGGGCTGGAGGATCTGCACCGGGCTGTGCAGCAGATCTCCGACGAAGACGGCCCGGTCGCCGCCGGAGGCGAGCCGCAGCACGGACGAGCCGGGGGTGTGGCCGGGCGCGGACTCCAGGGTGAGGTGCTCGTCGATGCGGTGGCGGCCGTCCCACCGCACGGCCTGTCCGGCCCGGTGGACGGGCGCGACGCTGTCCTCGTAGATCAGGCGGCCGTCCGCCTGCGAGCCGTCGCCGTATCCGCCGTCCGGACCGAAGTGGAAGTCGTCGGCGGCCGGGATGAGGTACTGGGCATTGGGGAACGCCGGTATCCACTCCCCGTCCGCCTCGACGGTGTTCCCGCCGACATGGTCGATGTGCAGATGGGTGTTGACGACGACGTCGACGTCCCGCGGGCGGACACCCGCCTTCGCCAGGCAGCCGAGAAGATCGCCCTGCCAGTGGTGGAACGGCGGCGAGCCCGGCCGTTCGCGCCCCTTGCCCACTCCGGTGTCGACCAGGACGGTCCGCCCGCCGCTGCGCAGCACCCAGGTCTGCAACGCGATCACCAGCCGGTCGGTATCCGGTTCCCAGTGGTCCGGCACCAGCCAGTCCTCATGGTCCTTCCACACCTCGCCGGCGGTCTCCGCGACCAGGCCGGAGACCGGCACGAACGGGCCCTGCCATTCCACGACCCGGATGACCTCGACATCGCCCAGCACGAAGCGGTGCACACTCTCGTTCGTCATGCACTCGACCCTAGGAAGGCCGCAAGAGCCTCTCAATGCGCATCCGGCTCACTGGGATACGCGTCCGTCTCATGCGTCATACGCAAGATACCCTGCATGGGTGGATGTGGTGAGCGACGCGATCTCCGCCATGCGGCTGGGGCACCCCTCGTCCCACCGGTTGCGGATGGACGGCGTTGAACGCACGCGGCTTCATCCGTTCGGGGGCGCGGGCTTCCATGTGGTGCTCAAGGGCGGTTGCCGGCTGCTGCCCGACGACGGTGACCCGGTGTCCCTCGGCGTGGGTGACGCGGTGCTGCTCCCCCATGGCACGGGCCATGTGCTCGCCGACTCCCCGGGCGATACGGAGATCCTCTGCGGCCAGTACCGGCTCGACTGTAGCCGCATCCACCCGCTTCTCGCGGAGCTGCCCCGGGTCGTCCACCTGCCCAGCCGGGTGGGCGGCCACCTCGAGCTGCGCGCCGCGATCGACCTGCTCGCCGGTGAACTGGACGAGACCCGGCCCGGTTCCTGCGTGGCGCTGCCGAACCTGCTCGACCTGCTCCTCGTCTACATGATCCGCTCCTGGATGGCCGAGGCCACCAGCGGAGCCTGGCCCCGCGTCCTGGGCGATCCGGTGACGGCCGCCGCGCTGCGGGCCCTGCACTCGGATCCGGCCGCCCCGTGGACCATCGAGCGCCTGGCCGCGGAGGTGAACGTCTCCCGCCCCACCCTGGCGCGCCGGTTCACCACCCTGGTCGGGCGCCCCCCGATGGCGTACCTCACCTGGTGGCGCGTCATTCTCACCGCCACCCTGCTCCGGGACACCTCGGACACCCTGGCCGCCATCGCCGGCCGGGTCGGCTACGGCAGCCCGTACGCACTCTCCCACGCCTTCCAGCGGGAGTTCGGTACCACCCCGGGCCGGTACCGCAAGGCCACGGCCCGGGGTGGTGAGGGGCAGGCGGTCAGCGGTCGCAGTTGAGGGCGCGAAGGGGGATGGCGTCGCTCATCACGCGCATACCGGTGTCATTGGGGTGGAGGTGGTCGCCGCCGTCGTAGGCGGGGAGCATCCGGGTGGGCGCCGCGGGGTCCCGGACGGCCTTGTCGAAATCGACGACCGCGTCGAATTCGCCGCTGGTGCGGATGAAGGCGTTGACCTGTTGGCGGACCGCCTCGTCGACGGCCTCGTACTCCCGCCAGCCCTCGTACGGCATGACGGTCGCCCCGACCACGCAGGTGCCGCGCGCGTGGGACCTGGCGATGATCTCCCGGTAGCCGGCGATGAGGTCGTCGGCGGTGGGGCCCGGCGTGGCCTTGATGTCGTTGATGCCCTCCAGCAGGATCGTCGTGCGCACTCCGGCCTGGGAGAGCACATCGCGGTCGAGTCGCTTCAGCGCGCTCTCGGCCGAGCCGTCGGCGAGGACCCTGTTGCCGGAGATTCCTTCGTTGGCGACGCCCTTGAGCCGGGATCGGGGGTCGGCGAGCAGCCGTCCGGCGAGGAAGTCCGGCCAGCGGCGGTTGGTGTCCTGGGTGGAGGCGGAGCCATCGGTGATCGAGTCGCCGAAGGCGACGACGGCGCCGGTGCCGCGCGGGGGCCGTACGACGGCGGCGTCCAGGTAGTACCAGGAGGTGATCGCTTGCGAGTAGGCGGCGGCGCCCTCCTCCGCGGCGTGGTCGCCGGCCGGTGCGACGTACTGGGTCGCACGGGCCCCCTTGTGGCCGGTCGCGAGGGTGCCCGCGCTGCGCACATAGAGGCTGATCGCGAGGTCCGACTGGGGCTGGACGCGGCCCGGCAGCGGATCGCTGTAGACGACGCCGCCCGCCGGTACGGTCACCGACGACGCGCCGCGGAAGGTCAGCCGTCCGTTGCTCCCGGGCACGACCGCCGCCCCGGAATCGCGTACGCCGGCGTAGGCGTGGCCGAAGGTCACCGGCTGGTCGCCGTAGGCGTTGGAGAGCCGGATGCGCAGGTCCCGGCCGCCGACGCTGGTGTGGACGACGAACCGGTAGGTCAGGTCCTGGGCGGCGGTTCCCGCCGGGTACGCGCTGGAGGCCCAGGTGACGACGGAGGAGCGCGGGGCGGGAGGTGGCGTGGGCTGGGCGGCGGACTGGGCGGCGTAGGACTCGGTTCCGGTGGCCACGAAGGCCCCGAGGGCGGCGGCGGTCGCGGCCAGGAGGCCGAGGGCGCGTGCGGATAAGCCCGGTCTCTGCATGATGCGGCTTTCCTTCTCTCGACGGTTCAGTGGTCGGATGAATTGATACGCAATTCCAGTCCGACTGTCGAGAGAGAACGCCAAACTGCCGGGGATTAGCCGCTCGCTACCTCACTGTCATCGGATCTATTCAATGGGCGTAGGTACGGTGTCGTCAGCGCACCCGCGTGTACCGATGCACACCGTCGGCGCGGGCCACCGTCACCCGGCCCCGCAGCACGAGGACATCCAGGTGCGCGGCCGTCTCGTTGATCGCCAGCATCTGGTTGAAGGCGCTCAACTCCCCGAACGGCACCGCCCGGCGTGTCCAGGCGAGCTTTCGCGCCACCGCGTGGGCGTCGAGCGTGTCCTCGCCCAGCGCGGCCAGACTCCTGCCCAGCCGGTCGTCGTGGTGGGCGAGCAGTTCGCCGACCCGGGTGTGGGTGGAGTCGGCGACCGGTCCGTGGGCGGGCAGCAGGCGGGCGTCGGCGTAGCGGGTCATCAGCCGCAGCGAGTCCAGGTAGTCGGCGAGTGGGTGGCCGCCGGGCTCGGCGAGTTCGAAGCCGATGGACGGGGTGATGTGCGGCAGGACGTGGTCCCCGGAGAACACCAGCCTCCGCCGTTCGTCCAGGAAGACCACGTGGCCCTTGGTGTGTCCGGGAGTGGGCACGACCCGCAGCTCGCGCTCGCCGAAGCGCAGCGTCTCCGCGCCGAGCCAGTGATCGGGGGCCTCCCAGACACTCGGGTCGTAGCCGCCGTGCTCCATCGTCTCGATGCGGTCGGCCAGTTCCCCGGCGCCCGCCGCGCGCAAGGTCCGCAGCGAACCCACGGGCCGGTCGCTGCGGAGTCGGTCGAGCATCTCCAGGCCCGGGCGCTCCCCCGCGCCGAGGTAGACGCGCGAGCCGAGCAGCCGGCGCAGCTCCACCGCCTGTGTGTAGTGGTCGCGGTGGATATGGGTGACCAGGATGTGGCTGATGTCGCCGGGGTCCCGGTCGATGGCGGCCAGGGCCTCCTCGAGCGCCTTGCGCGCCTCGGGGATCGCCCAGCCCCCGTCGATCATGACGATGCCACCGTCGTCGTCCAGATCCTCCAGGAGGTAGACATTCACGGCGTGCAGGCCGTCGTTGGGCAGCGGCAGCGGCACGCGGTGCACCCCGGGCTGTACGGTCTGGATTCCGGCCGTCGCCCATGGAGCCTGGTCGAACCGCGCTGTCATGATCCTCCTTCGCGGGTGTGCAGCCTGACGGCCAGGTCCCGGGCCCCGCTCCGGTCCAGCTTGCCGACCTTCGTCTGGGGCAGTTCCTCGACGTCGTAGACGTACTCGGGCCACTTGGTCTTGGACAGACCCACGCTCTCCAGATGGCCGGTCACCTCGGCCAGTTCGACGCCGCCACCGTCCTCGGCGACGACGAGCAGCGCCACGCGTTCGCCGAGGACGTCGTCGGGGACCGGCGTGACACAGGCCCTGGCCACGCGCGGGTGACTGGCGACCGCGCGCTCTATCTCGGTGATGTCGATGTTGCGGCCGCCCCGGATGATGATGTCCTTCTCGCGGCCCATGATGCTGATGGTGCCGTCCTCGTGAGCCACCAGCAGGTCGCCTGTGGGCAGGTAGCCGTCCTCCGTCAGCGCCGGTGGATCGGTTCTGCCCTCGCGGGCGTAGCCGAGGAAGAGGGAAGGGCCGCGGACCTGGGCCCGGCCGACCACCCCTGGACCGGCCACCTCCCCTTCGGCGGTCAGTGCGCGCACGTCCGTACCCGGGAAGGGGCGGCCGTCCCTGCCGAGCCGGATCTCCTCGGGGTCGTCGGGGCTCGGCGTGGTGTGGCCCAGGCACTCGGACATCCCGAAGACGCGGAGGATCCTCGTGCCCAGCGACCGCTCGGCGCGGGCCAGCGCCCCACGGTCCATGGGCCCGCCGCCCACGGTGATCGACCGGACGCCCCGGAGGATGCCGGATCCGGCCGCTTCCGCGCCCATCTGCAACGCCATGGTCGGTACGCACATGGTCCAGCGGACGCCCGCGTCGGCCATCCGCCGCAGTGCGACCGCCCGGTCCCACTTGCCCGTGAGGACGAGCGGCCCGCGCAGCACGAGGGAGAGATAGACCCCGAAGCAGTACGCCGCCGTGGACGACAGCGGCACGATCGCGGCGATGGCGTCACCCGGCGCCAGGCCGTTGGCGGCGATGGTGCTCGTGGCGGCGTACCGCAGGGCCCGCTCGGACTGTACGACGCCCTTGGGCCGCCCGGTGGAGCCGGAGGTCAGGCCGATGAGGACGCCGCCCGACCACCGGTCCACCTCGCGCTCGTGGGGTGCGGACCGGCAGGTCCAGCCGTCGAGGACGGTCCGAGCCGGGCCGGGGAGCCGGGTGTGGACGGCCCACTCGTCCATCGCCGAGGGCTCGGCGATGACCGCGTCGGGCCGGATGTCCTCCCATGCGGCGGCGAACTCGACGGGTGTGGTGTGCCGGTTGACCACCGCGAGAACCCCGCCCCGCAGGCCCACGGCGAGCGTGGCGGCGACGGTACGCCATGAGTTGTCGGCCTGGACCAGGACGGTGCCCACCGACTCCCCGGCGGACAGTGCCTCGGCCAGCCGTACGGCCTCGTCGAGCAGCTCCCTGGCCGTATGGCTGCCGGCGTCGTCGATCACGGCGATGAAGTCGGCTTCGACCGCCTTCTGCTGGAACTCCCGCGCTACCTGTCGCATCCTGCCCCTCGTTGCGCTGTGCCGAACTCCGTTTGCCGAACTCTGTGGTGCTCGCCCTGCCGCTGGACCGGGCCGGGCGGCCCGAAACCTCAGGCGGCGAACATCTCCGCCTCGTGCCCCATGACCGCGATCCGGCGGCCCTTCATGTCGCCGACCTGGGCGACGGCCTCGGCCCACTCGGGGCTCGCGAGGGCCTTCTTCAGGTCCTCCGGGGAGTCGAAGCTGAGCACGGAGATCCCGTCCCAGCCCTCGGAGCGCGGCTCCAGAGCGGTGTCGATGTCGGTGTGGCGCCAGGCCCGCAGCCCGGGCAGGCGGTAGGTCAGCTCCGCGTGGTCGCCGCGCCACCAGGTGATGAACTGCTCGTGCGTCCACTCCGGAGGCCGGGCTGCCAGCAGGACCAGGTTGTACATGACGGTGTTCTCCATGGGGTCGAGGTCAGGTGAAGCGGATCTCGGACGAGCGCCCGATCAGCAGGCGCTGAAGCCGGCCTTCGCCGTTCACCCGCCCGGCGGCGACGAAGGTGGCCTCGGGGACACCCGAGCGCCGTACCTCGCCCAGGAAGAGCTCGTCCTGGCCGAGCGTGGTCGCCGAGAGCAGATGGTGGGTGCGGGTGCCCTTCTCCCGCTGTTCGAGATAGCCCACCAGGGCGGCGCGGTCACCGGCGAAGTCGGTGGCGTTGCCGTCGCCGGTGGAGAACAGGATGGAGAGCGAGAAGTCGTCGCTGATCAGGTCGAGGATACGGGACGGCTCGTCGCCGTCGAGGATCTCGAACCACGCGGTGAGGAACGGGGCCGCGGCCGGGGTGTCCGTCATGCCCGGCTCCCGTCGCCCTGTTCGGCGCCCTGCCGGGCCCAGTCGACCAGTTCGAACGAGGTGGTGAAGAAGGACTGGTAGCGCGCGATGAGCCCGCCGGGCGAGATCACCGCGGCCGAGAGGAAGGAGCCGGTGTACCGCCCGCCCTCCGTCACCACCCCGTACACGGTCTCGACGTCGCCGTCCCGGCTGTGGCGCAGGATCTCATGGGACCGGTCCTTGGGATTCCGGCCGGCGATGTAGGCGGCGAAGTCCTCCCTGGACTCACCGGTGACCTCACTGCCCGGCAGGGCGATGAGGAAGCGGAAGTCGGGTTCGAGCAGGTCCAGCGTCCGTTCCGGACGGTCGCTGTCCATACTGGCCATATACGTGCGCAACGACATGACTGCGCCCTTTCGATCGGCGGCCGAGCGCCCCGGGACCCGGGGCCGCCTCAGCGGACCCCCGGATCAACCTGAGTTCAGTTCAATTCAGTGTGGATGCTAATCCCGGGGAAACATGGCTGACAAGAGCCCGTAGCACGCGAAACGGCCCCCGGCGGATATCCGCCGGGGGCCGGAAGCGACAGGGGGCCGCTCAGGGGATCACGTGGCGACCATACGCACGCACGCGCCCTCGATCAGTTCACTGACCTCCGACAGCGGCGTCGGCCCCGACGGCCGGTACCACCGCCAGACGCTGACGATCAGGCCGAGCACACTGGAACCCAGCAGCTGCGCGTCCCGGAGCGGGAACACCCCCATGGACATGCCCCGCACCAGCAGGTTCGTCCAGTCCCGTTCGACCAGCTGGACCAGCTTGCGGGCCTCGACGCGCTCGGCCTCCTCCCGCTTGGACTTGCGCGTGCCGGAGAGCAGGTCCATGTGATTGTGGAGGATCCGCATCTGGAGGACCTCGTGGTCCGAGACGTCGTAGGCCGCGCGGACGGCCGCCCGGAGCGCCTCGGTCGGCTCCTCGACGCCCTCGGTCGCCTCCGTGAACTTGTCGTGGGAGCGCTGGAGCTCCAGCCGCATGATGGTGAGCAGGCAGTGCGTCTTGGACTCGAAGTAGTGGTACAGCGCCGTCTGCCCGATGCCGACCCGCTCAGCCACGGTGGACCACTTGGTGGCCTCGAACCCCGTCTCGCCGAAGCAGTCGACGGCGGCCGCCAGGATGGCGGCGCGCTTGGACCTCGGTCCCGCTTCCGGTTCAACGATTCTCGTCGCCATGCCTCGTCTCCTGGCCGAAGTCCACCTTGTCCGTACCCGAGAGTAGCCCCAAGCTGAACTCAGTTGCCAATCGACGTGAATGGGCCGTGCTCAAAGGCGTTCCAAAACCGTCGCGTTCGCCATGCCGCCGCCCTCGCACATCGTCTGTAGACCGTAGCGTCCGCCGGTCCTGCGCAGTTGGTGGACGAGCGTGGTCATGAGCCGGGCGCCGGTGGCGCCGAGCGGGTGTCCGAGCGCGATGGCACCGCCGAAGGCGTTGACCCGCTCCGGGTCGGCGCCGATCTCCTTCTGCCAGGCAAGGACGACGGAGGCGAACGCCTCGTTGATCTCCACCAGATCGATGTCGCCGATCGCCAGCCCGGCCCTGTCCAGGACCTTCTCGGTGGCGGGGATCGGACCGGTCAGCATGTGGATCGGATCGGAGCCGACGACGGCCATGGTGTGCACCCGCGCGAGCGGGGTCAGTCCGTGGCGGCGCACCGCCTCCTCGGAGGCGATCAGCAGGGCGGCGGCGCCGTCGGAGATCTGGCTGGAGACGGCGGCGGTCAGCCGGCCGTCCTCGGTGAGGCTCTTCAACCCGGCCATCTTCTCCAGCGTGGTGTCGGCGCGAGGCCCCTCGTCGGCGGTGAGCCCGAAGGCCGGGGTGATCTCGTCGTCGAAGGCGGCGTCGGCCTGGGCGGCGAGGGCCCGCTGGTGGCTGGTGAGCGCGAACTCCTCCATCTCCGAGCGGGAGATGCCCCATTTCTCGGCGATCAGCTCGGCCCCTCGGAACTGGGAGACCTCCTGGTCCCCGAAGCGCTCGCGCCAGCCGTCCCCCGCGTACGGGCTGCCCATGCCGGCCTGTTCTCCGACGTACATGGGGCTGGCGATGGGCACCAGGCTCATCACCTCAACCCCGCCGGCGACCACCAGATCGGCGGCCCCGGAGCCGACCGCCTGGGCGGCGAAGTGCACGGCCTGCTGGGATGAGCCGCACTGGCGGTCGATGGTGGTGCCGGGGACGTGCTGGGGCAGCCCGGCGGACAGCCATGCGGTACGGGCGACGTTGCCGGTCTGCGCGCCGAGTTGGCTGACGCAGCCGAAGTACACGTCGTCGACGGCGCCCGGGTCGGCCCCGGTGCGCTCCAGCAGGGCGCGCAGTGCGTGAGCGCCGAGATCGGCGGGGTGGACGCCGCTGAGCGCGCCCTTGCGGCGGCCGACGGGGGTGCGGACGGCTCCGACGATGAATGCTTCCGACACGGTGGGGCTCCAGGGTTTCGGGGAGGAGTCAGGGGCTGGGGGCGGCGGGTGTGAAGTCGGGCGTCCGTTTGTCCAGGAAGGCGGCGACGCCCTCACGGCCCCCGGCGGAGGCGGCCGCTGCGGCGATCGCACGGGCCTCGCGGTCCAGGTGCGTACCGAGGTCGGCGGTCTGTCCGGCGGCGACGAGACGCCGGGTGGCGCCGAAGGCGGCGGTGGGCCCGTCGCGCAGGGCCTCGGCCGTGCGCAGCGCCTCGGCGGCCAGCCGGTCGGCGGCGACGACCCGGCTCACCAGTCCGATGTCCTCGGCTTCCGCCGCCGCGATACGGCGGTTGGTCAGCAGCAGGTCAAGGGCCCGCTTGGGGCCGACGAGCCGGGGCAGGAACCAGCTCACTCCGGCGTCCGGTGAGTAGCCGATCCGGGTGTACGCGGTGGTGAACGAGGCGTCGTCGGCGGCGAGAGTCACATCGGCGGACGCCGCCAGGCCGATTCCCGCACCGGCCACGGCTCCCTGCACGGCGGCCACCACGGGCGCGTCGCCCGCCGCGAACGTGCGCAGCGCGTCGTGGAGCGCGCCGGTCACCGCGATGAGGTGCCGCTCCAGTGGCTCTCCGGAGAGCCGGGAGAACTCCCCGAGGTCGCCGCCGACGCAGAAGGACTTCCCCTCGCCGGTCAGCAGCACGGCCCGGACGGACTCGTCGGCGCAGGTCCGCGCCGCGTCCAGCAGTCCGCGCGCCATGTCCAGGCCGATGGCGTTGCCCGCCGCGCCCCGGCGCAGGGTGACGCGGGCCAGGCCGTCGTCGATCTCGATGCCGACGCTCATCGCGCGGTCCATCCGCCGTCGACGGTCAGCACCTGGCCGGTGCAGTACGAGGAGGCGTCCGAGGCGAGGAACAGCAGCGCGCCGTCGAGTTCATGGGCGCCGCCGCCGCGCCGCAGCAGGGTGTTGCGCTCGACCCAGCGGCTGGAGCGCTCGTCGCCGAAGAGGTCCGCGGTCATCTCGGTGCGGAACCAGCCCGGGGCGAGCGCGTTGACGCGGGTTCCGCTCCCGCCCCACTGCCCGGCCAGCTCCCGGGTCAGCCCGATCAGCCCGGCCTTGGACGCCGCGTAGCTCGCGCCGCCCAGCGGGGCGGCGGTGACCAGGCCGAGGATGGAGGAGACGTTGATGACGCTGCGGGGCGGGTCGCCGTCCACGGCGGGTGCCTCCGCCACCAGGCGCGCCAGGTGGAAGGGGGCGGTGAGGTTGACGCCGAGGACGTCGGCGAAGGCGTCCGGGGATTCGTCCTCGGCGCGGGTCTCGCCGGATGTGGCCGCGTTGTTGACCAGGATGTCGATGCGGCCGGTGGCGGCGCGCGCCGTCCCGGCCAGCCGCGCGCGGTCGGCGGCGAGCGAGACATCGCAGGCGACCGGGTGGATGCGGGTGTCGGAGTCGGCGAGTTCGTGCAGCTTCTCGATCCGCCGGGCGGCGGCGAACACGGTGGCCCCGGCCTGTGCGAGGACGGCCGCGAAGCGTGCGCCGAGCCCCGCGGAGGCGCCGGTGACCAGGGCCGTCCTGCCCCGGAGCGAGAACAGCTCGGCGGCGGGCCGGGGCACGTTGGGTGTCTCGGTCATCTCTCCACCCGCGGTCATCCCTCCACCCCGATCGGCAGGGCGGTCGCGCCGCCGTCGAGGACCAGGGTCTGGCCGGTCATCCAGGAGGAGGCGTCGGTGGCCAGGAACAGCGCCGCATGTGCCACGTCCTCGACCGTGCCGAGGCGCCGCAGTGGCAGCTTGGCGGTGAGGATCGGCTCCCGGACCTCCCACACCGCCCGTGCCAGCTCGGTCTTGATGAGTCCGGGGGCGATGGCGTTGACGCGGGCGCGCGGCCCGAGTTCGTAGGCGAGCTGACGGGTCATGTGCAGCATGGCGGCCTTGGTGGCGTTGTAGTAGCCGATGTGCGGATCGACGACGAGCCCGCCGACGGAGGCGATGTTGACCACCGCTCCCCCGTGCTCGGCCATCCAGGCCCGCCAGGCGCACCGGGTCCAGGCGATCATGCCGTACTGGTTGACCCGGGCGGTCTTCTCAGCGCGCGGCAGGTCCAGGTCGAGCAGATCGCCGTGGTACGGGTTGGTCGCCGCGTTGTTGACGAGGACGTCGACCCGGCCGAAGCGGTCCATGGTCTCCTCGACGCACCGCTCGGCCTGCTCCGGCTCACCGGCGTTCGCCACCACCGTGTGCACTTCGCCGTCGCCCTTGACGCGCAGCAACTCCTCGCGCGCCTCGGCGAGTCCGGCCGGTTTGCGGGCCGCGATCACCACATGGGCACCGGCCGCCCGGTAGGCGGTGGCGATGCCGAGGCCGATGCCGCGGGATCCGCCCGTGATGACGGCCACCTTGCCGTCGAGGCCGTTGGCGTTCACGCTGCCCCCGTTGTCGGGTCGGTCTTCTTCTTGTATGGGGCGAGTTCCTGGCGGGCCACCGTCCGCAGATGGACTTCGTCGGGGCCGTCGGCGATGCGCAGCGCCCGGGTGATGGCGTACAGCCGGCCCAGTACGGTGTCGTCGCTGACCCCCGCCGCGCCGTGGGCCTGCACCGCGCGGTCGACCACCTTGTGGGCGACCTCCAACGCGGCGACCTTGATGGCGGCGACCTCCATACGGGCGGCGGCGTTGCCGACGGTGTCCATCAGCCAGGCCGATTTGAGGACGAGGAGGCGCACCTGCTCGATCTCGATGCGGCTGCGGGCGATCCACTCCCGGACCACGCCCTGGTCGGCGAGGGGTCCGCCGAAGGCGGTGCGTTCGGTGACGCGTTCGCACATCAGTCGCAGGGCGCGCTCGGCGAATCCGATGGCGCGCATCGCGTAGTGCATCCGCCCCGGGCCGAGCCGTCCCTGGGCGAGCGCGAAGCCCTGGCCCTCGCCACCGAGGATGTTCGCCACCGGTACGCGGACGTTCTCGAAGAGCACATCGCCGTGTCCGAGCCGGTCGCTGTAGCCGAACATCGGCAGGTCACGCAGGATGGTGATGCCCGGAGTGTTCCTGGGGACGAGCAGCATGGACTGCTGCCGGTAGGTGGGCGCCTCCGGGTCGGTCTTGCCCATCAGGATGATGAGCCGGCAGTCGGGGTCGAGGATCCCGGAGGTGTACCACTTGCGGCCATTGACGACGTAGGTGTCGCCGTCGCGGGTGATGCGGGTGCGGATGTTGCGGGCGTCGGAGCTGGCGACCTCCGGCTCGGTCATGGCGAAACACGAGCGGATCTCCGCGTCGAGCAGGGGGCGCAGCCAGCGTTCCCGCTGCTCGGGCGTGCCGTACAGCGCGAGCAGCTCCATGTTGCCGGTGTCGGGCGCCGAGCAGTTGAACACCTCGGGGCCGATGATGGAGCGGCCCGCCAGCTCCATCAGCGGCGCGTACTCGAGGTTGCTGAGCCCCGCGCCCCAGTCGCCGTGCGCCATGAAGAGGTTCCACAGACCCTCGGCGCGGGCCTTCTCCTTCAGTTCGGCCATGACCGGCGGCAGGGCGTGCGGGTCGTCCCCTTCGGCCAGCTGCCGGTCGTACACCGCTTCCGCGGGGAAGACGTGCTCGTCCATGAACGACCGCATGCGGTCTTGGAGTTCACTCGCCCGTGGCGAGTATCCGAAATCCACGAGTGCTCCTGTTCGGTGGGGGTCGGACCGCTGCCGGGTCAGCCGAGGATGTCGCGGGCGGTGCGGATCATCGCGGCGATGGTGGGCGGCAGGCGCTCCTGATCCGGGTCGTGGTGTTTGCCCTCGCGGTGGCGGCGCAGGTTGTGGCCCATGATCGCGGCCATCTTCATGCGGCCGAGCGCCCGGAACCAGTCCATCGCGGGCAGCGCGGGCCCGCCGTCGCCGTAGCCGTCCAGCAGTTCCGCCTCGCCGGGCAGGCCGGGCACCGCGTGTCCCAGCCGGGGGAAGTTGCGGTGGTCGGCGAAGAGCAGGAACCAGCCCAGGTCGATGCGGGGATCGCCGACGCTCCAGATCTCCCAGTCCACGACGGCCACCGCCCGCTCGTCCGCGCACAGCACATTGCCGAGCCGGAAGTCCCCGTGCAGCAGCACCGGCGGCAGGCCGCGCGGTACGCCATCGGCGAGGCGTACCAGCAACTCCTCACCGCCGGGCCGCAGTTCGGGGGGAACGGCACGCAGGGTGCGGCTCCAGCGGTCCAGCTCGCCGGAGGGGTCGAGCGGTGCGGGCGCGTCGAGCCCGGGCGTGCGCACATCGGTGCCGTGCAGCCGCCGCAGGACGGACGCGATCTCCAGCATCCGGGCGCGGGCCGTGGTGGCGGGCAGCTCGTGGTCGTCCAGCACCGGCTCGACGGCCTCCCCGTCGGCGAACTCCATGGCGAACCAGGCGGGTTGGGTCTCGTCGACGGCCACCACGCCCGGTACCGGCACCGCGGACCCGGCCAGCGCGCCCAGCACCCGTGCCTGGCGCAGCACGTCGTTGCGTCCGACGGGCCGCTGCCCCGGTGGCACGGCCTTGACGACATACCGGGCGTCGCCCGCCGTGACCTCGTACGTCAGCCCGGAGTGGCCGCCCGGCAGCACCGCCAGCTCGCCGATGGCCGCGCCCGGGTGGTGGCGGGCGAGCCGGTCGCGGACCCGGGCGGCCAGCTCCGATACCTCGGTGGCCATGTTCATCGGACGGGCTCCTTGGGCAGGCCGAGGACGCGTTCGGCGAGGATGGTGCGCTGGATCTCGTCGGTGCCGCCCGCGATGCTGTAGCCGGGGGCGCCCAGCAGATGCTCGGTCCAGGCGTACGTGCCCCACTCCCCGGTGTCCGCCACCAGGCTCGGCCCCAGCAGCTCGGACACCAGGTCGCTGGTGCGCCGCATGGTCTCGGTGGCGTACAGCTTGCCGACCGACGCCTCCGCGCCGGGCTCGCGCCCCGCGACGAGGGCGGCGGTCACCCGCAGCCCCATGAGCCGCTGGACGAGGGTGCGGATGTGGAGGTCGGCGGCGCGCTGCCGCTCGGCGCCGGTGAGGGGGCGCGGCAGGTGCCCGGCCAGGTCCAGCGCCCGGTCGGCGTTGTCCAGGCCGAGGCCGCCGGAGTCGAGCCGTTCGGCGGCCAGCACGCTGAGCGTGACCCGCCAGCCCTCGCCGACCGGCCCGAGCCGGTCGGTGTCCGGCACCCGCACACCGTCGAGGTAGACCTCGTTGAAGCTGGTGCCACCGGTCATCTGCCGGATGGGCCGTACGGTGACGCCCGGCGCGTCCATGCGCACCATGAAGACCGTGATACCGGCGTGTTTGCGGACGGTCCCGTCGGTGCGGCACACCGCCACGCCCCAGGTCGCGACGCGGGCACCGGAGGTCCACACCTTGTGCCCGGTCAGCACCCAGCCCTCGCCCTCGCGCACCGCTCTGGTGCGTACCGCGGCGAGGTCGGAGCCCGCCTCGGTCTCCGAGAACAGCTGGCAGGCCAGCTCGTCGGTGCGCAGCAGGGGCACCAGCCAGCGCCGCTTCTGCTCCTCGGTGCCCCACAGGCCGATCGCGGGGGCGACGAGTGCCTGTGTCACGGGGAAGATCTCGGGGCGGTGGGGTATGTCGAAGGCCGCCTCCTCGGCGCGGTAGAGCTGCTCGTAGTACGCGGGCAACCCCCGCCCTCCGTACTCCCGCGGCCAGTTGAACGCGGACCAGCCCTGGTCGTAGCGGGTGCGTTCCCACCCCTGGACGCGGGCGGTGTGGTCGCGCTCCTGCTCCTCGGTCCAGTTGTCGAACACGGCGACGGAGTCGGAGCCACTGCCCCACTCCCCGTCGGCGGCGCGGGGCCGGGCGGCTCCGGTGAGCCACCGCCGGGCCGCGGCGCGGAACTCCTCGGGTTCCGGGACACCGCTCATCTTCCCTGCCACCTCCTTTCAGCGGATGTCTCAGCGGGACAGGACCGTGCAGGCGCTCACGCCGGGGGCGCCGTACACATGGGTGAAGCCGATCCTGGGCTCGTCCGGGACCTGGCGCTCGCCTGCCTGTCCGCGCAGCTGACGGACGATCTCGTAGACCTGGCGCAGCCCCGAGGCGCCGATGGGTTCGCCGTTGGCGATGCAGCCGCCGTCGGTGTTGACCGGCAGCGTTCCGCCGATCCCGGTGGCACCGGAGGCGACCAGCCGCTCCTGTTCGCCGTCCGCGCAGAAGCCGCACTCGGCCATGTGCATCACCTCGGCACCGCTCTCGGTGTCCTGCAACTGGCAGACGTCCACGTCGCCGGGGCCGAGCCCCGCCTCCTCGAAGGCGGCGGCCGAGGCGGCACGGCTGACGCTGGTCAGCTCGCCCCCGGGGATCCACGGGCTGAAGACCTCGAACGAGCCGAAGCGCCGGGTGCGTACGACCGCCGAGCGCAGGGTGACCGGCGGGCCGTTCAGCGCGCGGGCGGCTTTGGGCGAACAGAGGACCAGCGCCGCCGCGCCGGCTCCCGGGGAGCAGAACATGTATCGGGTCAGCGGGTCGCTGACCATGCCGGACTCCAGGATCTCCTCGGCGGACATCGGCTTTCGGCGCCATGCCTCGGGGGTCAGAGCGCCGTTGCGGTACGCCTTCTCGGCCACCAGGGCGAGGGTCCGCGGGGTGATGCCGTGGTCGTGCATATAGCGCTGGATCTTCATGCCGAAGAACTGCGTGGTCACCATCAGCCCGTCGCTGCCGTACTCCGCTCCCAGGCCCCAGTCCTCGGGCCTCGGGTCGAAGGCGCCACGCGGGTGTTTGTCGAAGCCGACGGCGAGGACGACGTCGGCCATGCCGGAGCGGATGGCGTTCACGGCCGAGACCAGCGCACTGCCACCAGTGGCACAGCCGTTCTTCACATTGACGAACGGCAGGCCGGTGAGGCCGAGTTGGGCCACCAGGGTGTCCGCGAGGCCCGCGCTGTCGCTGCCGCCGAACGCGGCCCCCACCCGCGACCACGGGATCCCGGCGTCCGCCAGCGCGGCGTTCACGGCCGAGACGGCCAACTGCCGGCCGGTCGTCTCCGACCACCGCCCGAACGGGGTGCGCCCGGCACCGCAGATCAGGACGTCGGCACTGCTCATGAGCGCTCCTCAGCCGGGGTGGTGGGCCTGGCCCGGGGCACCCCGGGGCCCGCGGTCACGGAGAGGGGCATGCCGATGCGGATGTCGTCGAGGTCGTCGAGGTCCAGGACGGCGGCCACCCGCACGTCCTCCGCCAGTTCGACGTAGCCGAGGGCGAACGGCACGAAGCCTCCGGGCGGGGGCTCGTACGGCGGCGACTTGGGGGCGTACCGCTGCACCGTCCAGGTCCACAGCGTGCCCGTGCCCTGGAGGGCCACCGGATCGGCGGGCCCTCCGCAGCGCGGGCAGGCGTCCTCCGCGGGGTAGACCGTCACCGAGCAGCCGGAGCAGCGTGCGCCCTGGAGCCCGGCGGTGGCCTGGCTCCGCGGATCCGTGGTCATCGGGATCAGCGCCCCTGCCACTTGGGTTCGCGCTTCTCCAGGAAGGCCGAGACGCCCTCGTTGGCGTCCTCGGAGTTGAGCGCGACGCCCACGGCGAGGTGCTCCATCACCATCAGCGACTGGGTGTCGGCGTCCAGGCTGCGGTCGATCGTCATCTTCGTGAGCCACATCATGAAGGGGCTCTTGTCGGTGAGGTCCCCGATGAAGTCCTCGACCGTCGCGTCCAGCTCGTCGGCCGGGGCGGACTTGTTGATGAGCCCGAACTCGGTGGCCTCGACGCCGGAGAGCAGCTTGCCGGTGAGCATCAGCTCCTTGGTCTTACGGATGCCGATCATGCGCGGCACCCGGTAGATCGGGCCGGCCCCGCCGAACAGCGCGCGGCGGATGTGGAAGTCCCCGATCTTGGCGTCGTCCGCGGCGATGGCGAAGTCGCAGGAAATCATGATCTCGAAGCCGCCGGCGGTGACGTAGCCCTCCAGGACCGCGACCGAGGGGGTTTTCATCGAGTACAGCCGGTCGCACACCTTCGCGGACTTCACCGCGACGTCGATCGCGTTCGACTTGCCCACGTAGTCGGCCTTCAGACTGTCGAGGTCGAACCCCGAGCAGAAGGTGCCGCCACGCCCGCGCACGACCAGGACCCGCAGCTCGGGGTCCTCGTCCACCTCGGTGATGATCTCGTCGAGCCGGTCCAGGATCGGCACGGTGACGCAGTTCTTCTTCCACGGTCGGTTGAGCCACACCCGGGCGACGTGGCCGTCGCGCTCGAACTGGATCTCGTCTTCCGTTGTCATCCCTCGCCCCTTCCAAACTGAACTGAATTCACTGCAACTCTGGAAGATCGCCTCCTCCCTGTCAACCCCTTGATCGAGCCAATCGAATCTGATTCAGTCCTGTGGCCGTCGCCGAATCGGCCAAGGCCCCTGAGCCGCGCTCAGGCAGCGCCACGGGAGGCGAGGCCGACGCGTTCGGCGAGCCGGGCCCGGTGCTGGTCCGCCGTGCCGAACAGCACCTCGGCGGCGCGCGCCCGGCGTACGTACAGATGGGCCGGGTGCTCCCAGGTGAAGCCGATGCCGCCGTGCAGCTGGACGTACTCGGCCGTCGCCAGGCGGAAGGTCTCGGAGCAGACCACAGCGGCGGCACAGGCGGCCACCGGCAGCTGCGGCGAGGCGACGGCCACGCAGGCGGTCGCGTACGCGGACGCAGAGCGCGCCGCCTCCAGCGCCACCAGCGCATCGGCCAGCCGGTGCTTGACGGCCTGGAAGGACCCGATGGGACGCCCGAACTGGTGGCGCTGCGCCACGAATTCAACCGTCGCGTCGAGCGCGTGCCCGCTGCCGCCGAGCTGTTCGGCCGCCAGCGCGGCCCGTCCCGTGTCCAACGTCGCCGAAACCGTGCTCTCGGCCTCCTCCGCCGTCCCCACGGCGGTGGCCGGGGCGCCCCGGAACTCCACCAGCGCCTGGCGCCGCGTCTCGTCCAGGACGCGGCGCGGAGTACGCCAGGTGGTGTCGGGGGCGGGCTCGCAGGCGAAGAGCCGGGGCCCGGCGGGCGTTCCGGCCCGCACCAGGAGCAGATCCGCACCGGCCCCGTCGAGCACGAAGTCCGCGGGTCCGCGCAGTACCCAGCCGTCGCGGTTCTCCCGTTCCGCGACGACGCCGGGCTCGTCGGCGTCGAAACCGGCCACGGTGGCGGTGAGCGTGCCGTCGGCGATCCGGGGCAGATAGCGCTCGCATGCCGTACGGTCACCGCTGAGCAGCAGCGCGTGGGCGGCCAGGACCACCGTGGGCAGCAGTGGCGCGCAGTACAGGGCGCGCCCGGATTCCTCCAGGGCCACGGCCAGTTCGGCGAAGGTGAAACCAGACCCGCCGTACTCCTCCGGAACGGCCAGTCCATGGACTCCGATCTCGCCCGCGAGCCGCGCCCAGAGCGCTTCGTCGTATCCGCGCGGGCCGGCCAGGTGTTCGCGTACGTCCTCGACGCCACTCGCCTCGGCGTAGAGGTCCCGCAGGACGGTGCGCAGCTGTCGCTGTTCGTCCGTTTCGGACAGCAGCTGGGGGTCGATCTCGGGGCGGCGAGAGTGCATGGGATCTCCATCGTGCTCGTATGGCGGGCGGTGGCGGAAAACACAAGAATTGAACTCAGTTCAAGACGGTAGACACCGAACCCCGGGCGGGCAAGACCCGCACCCCGCGCCGCTCCGCACGGACCCGCTCAGGCGGTGAACCGGCCGCCGTTGGCGAGCAGCACCGCCCCGACCAGGTTCGCCGCGGCGTCGCTCACCAGAAAGAGGGCGATCTCGGAGATCTCCTCGGCCGTCGCGTACGGGCGCACCCGCGGGTCGGCGAATCCGGCCCGCAGCGCCGCGGGGGTGCGGGCCGCCATCCCCGTCTCGGTCGGCCCCGGCGCCACCACGTTCACGCGGATCCCGGACGCGATGACCTCCTTGGCCACGGCCTGGGCCAGCGCGTGCACACCCGCCTTGGAGGCCGCGTAATGGGGATAGCCGACGGGCGTGTCGAAGGCCGACGACGATCCGATCACCGCGATCGCCCCGGACCCGGCGGGCCGCATGACCCGCACCGCGGCGCGCAGCACATGGAAGGTCCCGTCCAGGTTCACGCCCATGACCCGCCGCCAGGAGGCGTCGTCGAGGGAGTCGGTCACCTCGACCGGCCGCCCTTCGGCCGTCGCGTCCGCGATGCGCCGCTTCGCCTCCGGATCGTCGACCCCCGCCGCGTGCACCAGGACGTCGAGCCGCCCGTACCGGCGCGGTACGTCCCGGAAGGCGCCGTCGACGGCCGCCGCGTCCGCCACGTCGAGCGCGATCGCCGTGGCGCCGGGCAGCTCCTCGGCGACCGCCGCGGCGCCCTCGCCGTTCACGTCCGCCAGGACGACGGCCTCCGCCCCTTCCGCGGCCAGCTGCCGGGCGACCGCCGCACCCATGCCGGAGGCGGCCCCCGTCACCATCGCGACCTGGCCGGCGAACCTCCCGGTAGGTACATCCTCGCGCGCCATATCGGCTCCCTTCAGTTGCCCAGGACATCTATTGAACCGACTTCACCTCTGTTACCGTGGCAGCCGTGGCACTGACAAGACCCGAGACGGTGAAGATGAGGGCACTGCGGCTGACGGCCTGGGGTGAGGCTCCGGCGCCGGCTGAGGCCGAGCGGCCCGTCCCCCACGGCACCGAGGTGCTGGTACGGGTCGAAGCCGCCGGGCTGTGCCGCTCCGATCTGCACGTCATCGACGCTCCTCCGGGAGCGCTCCCCTACCGGCTTCCGTTCACCCTCGGCCATGAGGTCGCCGGGTGGGTCACGGCCCTGGGGCCGGACGCCGCCGGGGTGGCGGTGGGTGACCGCGTGGTGGTCTACGGGCCGTGGGGCTGCGGCTCCTGCGCACGTTGCGCCGCGGGCTCCGACAACTACTGCGACCGGCGTGACACCCTCGCCTGGCACGGGGCGGGACTGGGCCGGGACGGCGGAATGGCCGAATATCTGCTCGTCCCGTCCGCCCGCCCCCTGGTGCCGATCGGCGACCTGCCGGCCGACCAGGCCGCCCCGCTCTCCGACGCGGGCCTGACCTCCTACCACGCCGTGTCCGGGCTCCGGCCCGCACTCGGCGAGGGCACCACCGCCGTCGTCATCGGTGTCGGCGGGCTCGGCCACCTGGCCGTCCAAATCCTCCGCGCCACCACCGAGAGCCGGGTGCTGGCGGTCGACGTCCGGGAGGACGCGCTGGCCCTCGCGGACCGCTCCGGCGCGGACTTCGCCACCCTGATGCGGCCGGACACCGCCCGCGCGCTGCGGGCGCGAAGCGGCGGCGTGGGCGCGGACGCCGTGCTCGACTTCGTCGGCACCGCACAGACGCTGGAGCTCGCGATCAGCGTCCTGCGCCCCGGTGGCGAACTCGCCGTCGTCGGGAGCGGGGGCGGCAGCCTGACGGTGTCCAAGCCCGGGGTCCTCCCGGCCGGCTTCCGGCTCTCGCTGCCCTTCTGGGGAACTCGCCACGAATTGGCCGGGGTCGTCACGCTGGCACGTTCGGGAGCGCTGCGCGTCGAGACGGAACGCTTCCCGCTGTCCGCCGCTCCGGAGGCGATCGACCGGCTTCGCCGGGGCGCGGCTCGGGGCCGGACCGTGCTCGTCCCCGACTGATCACATTCGCGGTGAACCGATGGCACCGGCTCATGGATGCCGGGCCCATGGATGCGGAAGGGAAGTCCAGCATGCGCTTCGACGGAAAGGTGGCGATCGTCACCGGCGGCGCCCGGGGCATGGGTGCCACGCATGTACGGGGGCTGGTCGCGGAGGGCGCCCGGGTCGCCGTCTGCGACCTGCTGGACGACGAGGGGGAGGCCCTGGCCGGGGAACTCCGCCACGCGCGCTACTGCCACCTCGACGTCACCGACGAGGCGCAGTGGCGCTCCGTCGTCCGCACGGTCGAGGACACCCTCGGTCCCGTGGACGTCCTGGTCAACAACGCGGGGATCATGACTTACGGCGGTGTGGAGGAGCAGTCGCCCGAGCACTTCCGCCGGATCATCGACGTCAATCTGGTGGGTGCCTTCCTCGGCATGCACACCGTCCTGCCCGGTATGCGCGAGCGCGGTGGCGGGGCCGTCGTCAACGTCTCCTCGGCCGCCGGGATGACGGGTTTCGCCAATGGCATCGGTTATGTGGCGAGCAAGTGGGGGGTGCGCGGGATGACCAAGGCCGCCGCACTGGACATGGCGGGCAGTGGGGTGCGTATCAACTCCGTCCACCCCGGGGTCATCCGTACGCCCATGGGTGAGACCGCCTCACCCGAACTCTTCGCCCATCAGCCGGTGACGCGCATCGGGGAGCCCGAGGAGGTCACCCGCATGGTGCTCTTCCTCGCGAGCGGCGACGCCTCCTACACCACTGGCGGGGAGTTCCTCATCGACGGTGGCCAGACCATCGGTCTCGGCGGCCACTCCGCCGCGGACTAGAGCGCGGCGTGGAGGCCTACGGCCACCACGCCGACACCCCCCTATACATCCTTACGGACGGTCAGCAGGGAACCGATTCCGATCAGGCAGACCAGCATGACGAAGAACGCCGGGGAGAGCAGGTTCCCGGTCTTGTCCACGAGGAAGGCCGCGATGTACGGAGCCGTGCCGCCCGCGAGGACCGTGCCGACGTTGTACCCGATCGCCATGCCGGTGTAGCGGACCCGGCGTTCGAACAGATGCGGCCACAAACTCGCCGCCGGGACCTGCACGAACGCACTGCTCAGCATCAGGAGCAGATACGCCAGGCCGGCCAGCGCCAGGCTGTCCTGGCCCATCAGCAGCATCGCGGGGTAGGCGGTCACCAGGAAGCCCAGCAGCCCGCCCATCAGGACGCGCCGGCAGCCGAATCGGGCGGCGAGCCGACCGGCAGGCACCATGAGCAGCACGGTGACGAGCACGACACCCGCGGACAGCCAGTACACCAGCGTGGTGTCGTATCCCAGGTTGCTGGTCAGATAGATGCCGATGTACGTCAGCCCGAGGAAGATGGCGCCGCCCTGTGCCATGGCCAGGCCGACGGACTGGAGCAGCGCCGTACGGTGAGTGGCCAGGACCTCTCGGATCGGAGCCGTGGGGATGTCGGCACGCTGTGCGGCCTTCTTGAACTCCGGGGTGTCCTCGATCCGCAGCCGGGCCCACAGGCAGAGGATGGTGAGCGGCACGGCCATCAGGAAGGGCAGCCGCCAGCCCCAGTCGGCCATCTGGTCCTTGGTGGTGAGGGCCGAGATCGCCCCGGCCGTGGCCGCCGCGAACATGAACCCGAGATTGGACCCGATGGGCGTGACGGAACCGAGGAACGCCCTGCGCTCGGGCGGCGCCGACTCGTAGATGTAGGTGTAGGCGCCGACCGACTCACCGCCCGAGGAGACACCCTGCGCCAGCCGGGTGATGAACAGGAGCACCGCGGCGAACACGCCGATCTGGCTGAAGGTCGGCAACAGTCCGGTGAGGCTGCTGGCCACCCCCATGCACAGCACCGAGGAGACCAGCGCCTTGCGGCGCCCCCAGCGATCACCGATCCATCCGAAGAAGACACCGCCGACCGGCCGCACCACGAGGCCCGTGGCGAACACCGCGAGCGCCGCCAGCGTCGAGGCCGCTGGATCGTCGCCCGGGAAGAACTGCGGAGCGATCGCCACGGCGAGATAGCCGTAGACGCTGAAGTCGTAGTACTCGATCAGCGTGCCGATGCTCCCGGCGAGCATCGCACGGCGCACCGTACGTGGATCGTACGACGCCGACTCCTCCCCCGGCGGCGCGGGCTGGTGTGTGGTGCTCATGATCCGGCTCCCTTCCTGGCGGCATGGTCCGGTCCCCTGCCGACGTCCGGGACGCTACAGAACTGAACTCAGTACAGCTAGCCATCGAACAGGAGTTTTCTCCGGGAACCCGGCGGACACCGTGGGCACGATGAGCCGCGCAGACCGGAAGGGCCCTGTACATAGGGTGTCCGACCTGCGGCTCTGACGACGACGGAGCGCCGCGCGGGGCGATCGCCACAGCTACCCACACCCGATCGGTTGAGGATCTGAATTGGATTCGGTTTACTCATAGGAGCGGGCGGGCCGCGTGCGGCGTCCACGCTTCAGACCTACAGGCAGGCAGTAGCCAAGCTCGGGAGTGCAACGTGCCCATCGGGTTCGAGATCGAGGAAAGAGTCGCGGAGATCGCGCGGCTCACCACCGAGTTCATACGGGACGTGGTGATACCCGAGGAACGGGCGTGTGACGGCGATGTCCACGCCGGGCCGGAACCGCTGCGCCGCCGGCTTCAGGAGGCGGCCCGCGAGGCGGGGGTGTTCGCCCCGCATGTCGACGCCGAATGGGGCGGACTCGGACTGGACCTGCGCGGGCAGGCGGTGGTGTTCGAAGCGGCCGGGTACTCGCTGCTGGGACCGCTCGCGCTCAACTGCGCGGCACCCGACGAGGGCAACACCCACCTGCTCGAGGTGGTGGCCACGAAGGAGCAGAAGGAGCGGTACCTGCGCCCGCTGGCGGCCGGTGAGACACGCTCGTGTTTCGCGATGACCGAGCCGGCGCCGGGCGCCGGCTCCGATCCGCGCGCCCTCACCACGACCGCGACGAGGATCGACGGCGGCTGGCGGATCGACGGCCGCAAGTGGTTCATCAGCGGCGCCGACGGGGCGGCCTTCGCCATCTGCATGGCCCGCACCAGCGGCGGCCCCGGCGACCCGGGCGGCGCGACGATGTTCCTCGTCGCCGCCGACAACCCCGGCATGAAGATCGTCCGGAATATCGACACGCTGGACCGGGGCCTCTTCGGCGGCCACAGCGAAATCGCCTTCGAAGGCTGCGAGGTCGCGGACGAGGCCGTGCTGGGCGAGGTGGACCAGGGCTTCGCGTACGCCCAGGTACGCCTGGGGCCCGCCCGCATGACCCACTGCATGCGCTGGCTCGGAGTGGCCCGGCGTGCGCAGGACATCGCCCTGGAACGGGCGGCGGACCGTTCGGCCTTCGGCAAGCCGCTGGCCGAACTGGGCATGGTGCAGCAGATGCTGGCCGACTCCGAGATCGACATCGAGACCAGCCGGGCGGTGCTGTGGCGGGCCTGCTGGGAGCTGGACCAGGGCCGCCCGGCCGCCCAGCACACCTCCATCGCCAAGACGTACGTCTCCGAGGCGGTGCACCGGGTGGTCGACCGGGCCGTCCAGATATGCGGTGCGCTCGGCATCTCGGGGGACGCCCCGCTGTCACGGCTGTACCGGGAGGTGCGTCCGTTCCGTATCTACGACGGCCCTTCCGAGACCCATCGCTGGGCCATCGCCAAGCGCGCGGTACGGGCGGCGCGGGAGCGGGGGGCCGCCCGGTGACCCTCCCCGGGACGACGCCGGCCGGGGTCGACGTGGCCGCGCTGGAGCGCTATTTCGCACGCCACGTGCCCGAGTGCGCGGGCCCGCTCGAGGTCACGCTCCTGGAGGGCGGGCGCTCCAACCTCACCTACGCGGTGACCGATGGGACACACCGGTGGGTGCTGCGCCGCCCGCCGCTGGGGGTGCTGACACCGACCGCGCACGACATGGACCGCGAATACCGCGTCGTCGCCGCGCTCGCCGGTACCGGGGTACCGGTCGCCCGGGCCGTGCTGTCGTGCACGGACCCGGAGGTGATCGGAGCGCCGTTCTGCGTCGTCGACTTCGTGGAGGGCACGGTGCTGCGCGACGGCGACGAGGCCGCCGTACTCTCGCCGGAGGACGCGCGGCGCGCCGCTGACACACTGGTGGACACCCTGGTCACGCTGCATTCGGTGGACGCCGCCGCCGTCGGGCACGGCGACTTCGGCCGGCCCGACGGCTATCTGGAGCGCCAGGTGCGGCGCTGGCGCGGGCAGTGGGACAAGGTCGCCACGCGGAACCTGCCCGACCTCGACGAACTGCACGGCAGACTGGCCCGCTCGCTGCCCGCGAGCGGCGCCCCGACCATCGTGCACGGCGACTACCGTCTGGACAACGTCATCCTGGCACCCGCCGGCTTCGGACGGATCGCCGCGGTCCTCGACTGGGAGATGGCCACGCTCGGTGATCCCCTCGCCGACCTCGGAATGCTGCTCATGTACTGGGACCGGACCTGCGAACCGGTCCTCGGGGCGCGGCACGTGCCGACGGCCAACCCCGGTTTCGGATCGGGGCGCGACCTGGCCGAGCGATACGCCGAGAAGTCCGGACGGGACATCGGCGCCCTGCCGTATTACCAGGCACTGGGCTGTTTCAAGCTCGCTGTCATCGCGGAGGGCATCCACGCCCGCTTTTCGGCGGGACAGACGGTCGGCACGGGGTTCGAACGGGTCGGATCCGCGGTGCCCGCGCTACTGCGCTCGGGGCTGGAACTCCTGCCGTGACCACTGACACGCAAGACGAAGGAGAGCCCGTGCGAGACCGACTGTCCGGACAGATCGCCCTGGTCACCGGCGCGACCGGCGGCATAGGAACCGCCGTCTCGCGGCGGCTGGCCATCGAGGGCGCCACGGTGGTGGTGACCGACGTGGACGCCGACCGCTGCGAGCGGCTGGCGGAGGAGCTGACGAAGGAGCTGGCGGCCGACGGAGCGCCGGCGCTGGGCCTCGCGCTGGACGTGAGCGACGAGGAGGCGTGGCGCGGAACGGTCGAGCGCGTGGTCTCCCAACTGGGCGGCCTGTCCGTGCTCGTCAACAACGCGGGGATCGCCCAGATGCGCACCGTGGAGACGGAGACCCAGGAGTCCTGGGACAAGGTCATCGCGGTGACCCAGGGCGGTGTCTGGCTCGGCATGAAGCACGGTGGCCCCGCGATGGAACGCTCCGGCGGCGGCTCGATCATCAACATCGCGTCGATCTTCGGCACGGTGGGCGGCTTCGGCAGCCAGTTCTCGTATCACGCCGCCAAGGGCGCGGTCCGGCTGATGACGAAGAACGCCGCGCTGCACTGGGCCACCCGCGGCGTCCGGGTCAACTCGATCCATCCCGGTTTCATCGAGACCCCGCTCTCGCGCGAACTGTGGCAGGGCACACCTCGTCACACCGCGATGGTCGAGGGCACCCCCATGGGGCGGCTCGGCAGTCCGGAAGAGGTGGCGGGGGCCGTCGCGTTCCTCGCCTCCCAGGACGCGAGCTTCGTGACCGGCTCCGAGCTCTACGTGGACGGCGGCTGGACGGCCCGCTGACGGGACACCCCCCGCCGTGGCGGACGAGCCGTGGCGGACGGGCCTCGTGGCGGACGGGCCGGGTGCCCGGCCGCCGCAGGCTCAGTCCGTCGCGTGTGAAGCGGTCGCGGTGGCGGTAGCGGTCGCGGTGTCCGCGGCGGTCAGCCCGAACACCAGGGCCGAGGCGATGCCACCGGCGTAGGCGCGGTGCCACAGGCCGCCGGTGTCCGACCCGGCCGCGAGCAGTCCGGGCAGCGGTTCGCCGTCCCCGCGCAGTACGCGGGCCCGGTCGTCGACGCGGACACCGTGAAAGGGGAAGGTGATGGCCGGTACCGCCTCGATCACGTAGTACGGCGGTTCGTCGAGCGGGAGGCGGTCCAGCTTCCGGCCGGGCGCGGGCTCCAGCCCCGCCGCGGCGTGTTCGTTGAACAGCTTGACCGCGTCGCGCACGGCGTCGCCCCGATATCCCCATTCCTCCGGTAGGTAGGCCAGTTCGTCGAGGTCTTCGGCGAGTCCCACCCGGCCGCCCCGCTTGCCGGCCAGGGCGAACTTGTCCACGGCGACCGCGCCCTCGACGTAGCTGCCGACGACCCAGTCCCGGAAGACCCGGGCGTCGGCGATGAGAAGGCCCCGCCCCTCGGGCTGCTCCAGCAACGCCATGGCCGTGAGGTGGTCCCCCAGCGTCTCGTCGACGAACCGCTCGTTGGCCACGTTGAACAGGAGGGCGTGCTCGCTGTAGTAGAGCGAGAGGTCGACGAAGTCCGCCGGGTCGGCGAAGGGGATGCCGCTGGGGATGAGATGGCCGTAGAAGCCCGCGTCATCGTGGCCGGTGGCGGCGCCGACCGAGGTGGCCAGACGGTAGCCACCGCCGCGGCTGAAGGGGTTGGAGCGCAGCTCCATGCCCCCGGCGCGGGGGTGCACATGCGTGGCGCGGAGTTCCGTGTCGCCCTGGAACCCACCGGTCGCGACGAGTGTGGATCCGGCACGCACCTGTGTGCGGGTGCCATCGGCCAGTCGCAGCAGCTCCGCCCCCGTCACGACACCGTCCTCGACCACCAGCCTTTCGGCGCTGGTCTCCAACAGCAACGTGCCACCGCCTCGGCGGATGGCCTGACGACAGGTGGCGACATACTGGTGGGTGTCGAACTGGTGCCCGCGGCCGAAACTGAGAACGCGCTGTGCGTCCTTGATGTCCACGCCGAGGGAACGGATCCAGGAGACGCCCTCGGGGAACCGGTCCACGAGGGCGCGCTTGAGCGCGGTGTCTCCATACGGGTTCTGCTGGTCCATCACGTCGTGGCTCGGCGCGGTCCATGCGTAACCCGCGAAGAGCGCGGAACCGCCGACGTCCTCACCGATCTCCACGACCGTGACGGACAGACCATTGCGCACCGCGCGGGCACCGGCGGTCAACCCCGCCATGCCCGCACCGATGATGAGCAGATCGACTTCTTCCGCGTGCACGCGACTCCCCTCCGGTCCTGGGACGACCTTCCCAGCAAAACCGAATCCAGTTCAAAGAGCAAGCGTCAGAACCGGATCAGCCTGCCAGAACCAGCATCACCATGACCGAAGTGGATTCGCCTGGTGAGGGTGTCAGCGGTAGTGGGCGGCCAGTTCGGCGATGGAGGTGAAGGTCTGTGTTCCGCCGCTGCCACCGATGACGCGGACGCCGTCACCGGTCGTGGTGTCGAAGTCGAAGACGTAGGTCTTGTTCGTGCCGGCGGCCGAGGAGGTCGGGTAGGGGGCGCCCCAGACCCGGCCGATGCCGTCGCCGGACGCCCGCTGGGTGCCCGCCAGGTTGCCGGGCGAACCGCTGATCTCGCGGCCTTGGTGGACATGGCGGTTTTGCGCCCGGTGTCACGGGCGTGGCCGGTGCCGGTGCTGTCCGCCTGGACGGCGGGTACGGTCGCCATCGTCACGACGGCCAGCCCGGCCGCCAGGGTGATCAGAAGTCTGGATCGTCGCACGGTGTGCTCCCCGCGGGTGTCGGTGGCGGCGCGCTCAGGCGGCCAGGCCGCTGATCCGGTACTGCATCACCCGGTAGTTCTGGCTGTCGTACCACTGGCTCACGGCGATGTGGAAGTCGCCGAAGGTCGAGCCCGGGACGATGAACCCGCCGTAGGGGTTGGCCACCGCGTTGCCGGACTCGTTGCCGGGAGTGGTGGGGAGGATGAGGGGCTGCTCCGGAGTGGCGAACAAGTTGCTCGTCGGCAGCGGGAAGACCTGCGCGCGGATGTCCAAGGGCTCCATGTTCAGCCAGGTCAGGGCGTACTTGCCGGCCATCGCACGGAAGCAGATCTCACCGAACCGGCGCCGGGCGGTGATGGTGGTCGGGTAGTTGCCCCAGGCCCAGGCGCCGTTCGCGTAGCCCCACGGCTGGTACGCCGCCGGGTCGCCCAACCGGTCCTGTGGGACGCGGTGCAGCAGGAGGTCGGAGGGCACGTCCCGGTTGAACACACTGGAGAGGACGTAAGCGTAGCCGTCGTCCGCCACCGCGTAGGTCTTCTGCTGGAACTGGCCGCCGTACTGGTCACCGGGCCACTGGCAGAGGTACTGCCACGTCTGGCCGTTGTCCGTCGAGCGCCAGAAGTCGGAGTGGTGGGTCTGGTAGAGGACGCCGCGCATCAGGTGCATGTACATCGTGTCGCCGACGGTGAAGACGTCCGACGGAATGGCGGTGGTGTTGTTCTCGTGGCCCTCCGGGACCAGGCCCACGGCCTGCGAGCCGCCCACGCTGTCGTCGATGACGAGGGCGTTCAGATCGGGGTGGCGAGCCCGCAGCCCCACCGGGGCACGCCAGTTGGGGCCGCCCACGCCACCGCCGTCGAAGGTGTCGCCGCAGACGAACAGCATCGTGCCGTCGGGGCAGCGGACGGGGATGCCCAGGTCGGTCCAGGGGGCGGCGAACCGGCCCGTCTCGGCCGGGCCGGTGAGGTTCCTGACCTTCGTACCGGTGGTGGCGGTGGCGGCGGCGCTCGCCCGCGGCGCCCCCGCCGTCAGCCCGACCGCCGCCGTGGCCAGGCCCAGACCGGCGGCGAGCACGACACGGCGGCCGGGGCCACCGGCGGTTCCGGCGGGGTCCCCACCGGCAGTTCCGGCGGGGTCCCCACCGGTCGTTCCGGCGGGGACGGGTTGTGATGAAGCTGCCATGTGCGACTCCTCGGAATCGTGCGCTTCTGCGGCTGTGGCTGAATGGCTACGGGCTACCGCCGCGGCTGGACCGCCACGTCTCCGCACAGGTGCACCTCGACACCCAGCTCGGCGAAGAGCGCGGCCTTGGCGCGCAGCGCCTTGTCCGCGGTCGCCGCGTCGGGTGCGTAGGCCACGTTGAGGTGGTTGGCGCGGTGGCGGGCCATGAACTGGTCGCGGGTGACGCCGTGCAGGACCGCGTGCATGATCGGCCACTGGTGATTGGTGGCGTCGAGCCGGCGCCGGGTCTCCTCCTCGGGCAGTTCGACCGAGGTGGCACGCCCGAGGTCGACGTGCAGCCTGCCGTCCATCAGGAACACCCGCGACCAGACGATCTCGCCCGGCTTGGAGACACCGCTGAGGGTGCCGCCACCGAGCGGGAAGAACATCGGGGGCTGCCGCATGCTGTACGACTTGTCGTAGCCGCCGTTGTGCGAGGCGGGCACCGAGCCGGAGATCTCGAAGACCCAGACGAACCGGCCGTCGTACTCCTCGCCCCAGCGGATGTCGTGCAGTGTGGTGGCCGGGTCGAGGCCCATCGCCGTCCAGATGCGGTTGGTGACCAGGGAGTCGACGGCGACGCCCTCGTCCACCTCGTTGAAGTGCGGCAGTGGCGCGCCCGCGTACAGCTCGCGGGCGCCGTCGCGGCTCCGTACCGGCGGCCGCTGGACGTTGTTGAGCAGGCCCTCGGCGAGGTCGCTCGCCGGGACGGTGTCCTTCAGGCCCTGCTGGTACTGGATGCCGACCGCGTCGAGCCCGAAGTCGTCGGCGATGCGCACCGCGGCGATGTACATCTTGAACTGGCTGAGCAGCTGGGCGTCGGTGAGTTCGGTGGCCTCGTCGGTGCCGGTGTGGAAGGTCATCCCGGCCCGGTCGAGCCAGGCCCGGACCTCCTGGGCCTCCTCGTCCGACACCTTCCGCATCTCGGCCACCAGGGCGCTCTGCGAAAGGCGCTCCTTGTAGATGCCGAGCGGGTTGAGGAACTCGTCGTCGATGATGGCGTTGTACATGCCCATGCAGCCCTCGTCGAAGACGCCGATGATCGCCTTCTCCTCGCGCAGCTGCCGGGCGAGGGCCACGCCCAGTTCGGTCTCGGGGTTCGCCTCCGGCAGGGGCGGCAGGGGCCGGACGTGGCTGGTGTCGTGGGTGAGCGTGCCGGTCTCCAGCCAGGTGCGCAACGACTCGCGCGCCCACTCGTCCGTGAAGTCGGCGCTCCACAGCACCGCGTAGTCACGCCCCGCCTTGGTGAGGCTCCCGGCGAGGTTCAGCAGGCCGACCAGCCCGGGGAATTCGCCACTCCAGTTGGCGACCACCAGGATCGGGCCCTGGTGGTCGCGCAGTCCGGCGAGTACGTGGTGGCTGTACTGCCAGACGGCCTCGACGACGATCAGCGGGGCGTCCTCGGGTATGTGCTTGAAGACCTCGATACCGGCGCGCTGGCTGTCGATGAACCCGTGCCCCTTGACCTGGTCCACCGCGTGGCCTCGGCGGACCTTCCAGCCGAGGTCCGTGAGGGCCGCGGCGAGGTCGCTCTCCAGCTTCTCCTGGGTGGGCCAGCAGGTGACGTTGGCGGCGGGGCGCAGGTCGCCGCTGGCCACGGTGTAGACGGTGGCGGGCTCGGCGGCGGGGGGTCGGTGGAGCTCGGGCAGGGTGTACGCGGTCATGCGGTCTCCGTCGGTGGTGCGTCGGTGGTGCGTCGGTGGTGCGTTGGTGGTGCGTCGTCGGTACGTCGTCGGTACGTCGGAGGGGGCGCGGGTGGCGCTGCGGGCGCGGGGGCGCTCAGCGCTCCTGTAGCGCGGCCAGCGCGTGGACGGTCGCGGCGGTGTCCGGGTACAGCCGCCGGTAGAGGGCGTACAGCTCGTCGTAGCGCCCGGTGTGTGCGGCGCGCGGCGTCACCGTCTCGCGCACCGGGTTCCAGTCGTCGATGGAGGCGTCGCCGACGAGCTGGGCGGCCAGCAGCGCGTCGCCGTAACCCGCGCCGATGGTGATGGTGCGCAACTCCTGCGGGCGGCCGGTGATGTCGGAGACGATCTGTGTCCACAGCGACCCCTGGGTGCCGCCACCGACGGCGACCACCCGGCGGATGTCGCCGCCGACCGCCTCGATGACCTCGATGTTCTGGCGGATGCCGAACCCGGTGGCCTCGAGCGCGGCCCGGTAGAGGTCGCCGCGGGTGTGGGACAGGGTCAGCCCGGCGATCACACCGCGGGCGTCGGGGTCCATGATCGGGGTGCGCTCGCCGGAGAAGTACGGCAGCATCAGCAGGCCGTTGGCGCCGACGCCCGACTCGGCGGCCAGCGCGGTGAGTTCGGCGTGGTCGCCGTCGGCGAACAGGTCCTTCAGCCAGTTGGCCACCGCGCCGGAGGTGGCCATGCCACCGGCCAGGTTCCGGGTCCCGGGCAGGGCGCCGACCGTGCCCCACAGGGACGGCGTGGTCAGCGGCTCGGGCACGGTGTGGATGAGGAACATGGTGGTGCCGTACATCAGCATCAGATCGCCGATGTTCTGCGCGCCCACGCTCAGGGCCTCGGCCCAGGCGTCGATGGTGCCGGTGGTGACGGGGATACCGGCGGGCAGGCCGGTCGCCGTGGCGGCCTCGGGGGTGAGGGCGCCGGCCGCCTCGCCGGGCCAGCGCAGCGGCGGCAGTTCGATCCCGGGGGCGACCTCGGCGGCCCAGGGGGCGTACCACTCGCCCGCGAGCGTGTCGTACAGCGGGGTGCACTGGCTGGCCGAGTGGTGGTCCAGGACGTAGTTCCCGGTGAGCTTCCTGACCAGCCAGGAGCTCGGCATGTACAGGCGCCTGGCCCGCGCGTAGAGCTCGGGCTCCTCCTCGGCGATCCACGCGATCTTCGGCCCGGCGGCCTGGGTGGTCAGCGCGGAGCCGCCTCGTCGGATGATCTCGTCGGCGCCGAGCCGAGCCTCGATGCGCTGGATCTGCCGGACCGAGCGGGTGTCCACACCGTAGAGCACGGCGGGGCGCAGCGGCGCGTCGTGTTCATCGGTCAGCAGGACGCAGGGGCCCATGCCGCTGACCCCGACGGCGACCACGGTGGTGTCCTCCGCGGCGGTCAGCTCGCGGGCGAGTTCGGTGAACTCGCGCCACCAGACGGAGGCGTTCATCTCGAAGTGGCCGGGACCCGGTCTCGCGGGGGTGTGCTCCCGGGTGGCCGAGCGGATCAGTGCGCCATCGAGAGCGACGAGGACGCCCTTGCTGCTCGAGGTGCCGATGTCCACTCCGATGACTGCGTTGCGAGGCATGGCGAGCACGCTGACAGAAAACGATTTCACCGTCAAGGGAGACCACGCGAATGACCTTTGCCCCGGCGAAAAGCCATATCAGCAGCGTGCGTCGACTCCCCCGGATACCGCACGACACCCCGCGATCGGCGCCATGTCTCACCCCTTGACACCCCCTGGAGCCCGCTCTACGTTTCGGTGAAATGGATTTCAGACGTGCTGCGCCGCACCGCCGGTGACGCCGTTTCCCGCGCGCCACGGCGGCTGTTCCGGCCCGTCGGCGCGCGCCCCGTACCCCATCCATGAGGGCAAGACACGATGACGACCTTTGGACTCGATGGCATTTCCCGCAGGACGCGTGCCGTGAGCCGTTCCATCAGCGCCGAGAACGTCACCGGCGCCAAGTCGGGTGGCGGCCGCGCCACGGAGGGCACCGGAGCGGTGGCGGCGAGCAGGCTGGGTCCGGGCTGGAAGATCTCCCCCAGCATCGACATCGCCCCCGGCACAACGGCGGTGCTCGCCGACATCGAGGGTCCGGGCACCATCCGCCACCTGTGGTGCACCACCGACCCGCACCGGGCCTGGCGGGGCACCCTGCTGCGGATGTACTGGGAGGGCGAGACGGAACCGGCCGTCGAGGTCCCGCTCGGTGACTTCTTCTGCAACGGCTGGAACACCTTCAGCCAGGTCTCGTCCGTGCCCGTCGCCGCGAACCCCAACGGCGGCTTCAACGCGTACTGGCCGATGCCGTTCCACCGCGGGGCACGCATCACCCTGGAGAACCTGACCGCCGAGAAGGTCACGCTCTACTACCAGGTGGACTACGAGCTGGACGAGGTCGGGGACGACGCCCTCTGGTTCCACGCCCAGTGGCGCCGCAGCCACCCGGTGCCGTACGGCGAGGTGCACACCCTGCTCGACACGGTCACCGGCGCCGGTGGCTACGTCGGCACCTATCTGGCGTGGGGCGTCAACAGCCCCGGCTGGTGGGGCGAGGGCGAGCTGAAGTTCTACCTCGACGGCGACGACGAGTTCCCCACGCTCTGCGGCACCGGCACCGAGGACTACTTCGGCGGCGCCTGGAACTTCGACGTCCCCGGCCAGGGGTACACCGCCTACACCACCCCGTGAGCGCCGTGAGGTGAGGTGAAGTGGCGCCGCGGGGGCTGAACGTCAGGCCCCGGCAGGCCCGGCCGTGCTCTCCCGGACCTGTAGCTTGGTGCGCAGCACCACGGTCTGCACCGGCGACACGCTGCCGTCCATGCGCTGGAGGAGGAGGTCGGCCGCGGTGCGTCCCAGCTCGTACGAGGGCAGTTCGACCGCGGTGAGGGACGGCCGTACCAGCGACGCCCAGGGAACGTCCCCGAAGGAGAGCACACCGACGTCGGGTGGGGTGCGGCCGGCCTCGCGGAGGGCGTCGAGGACGCCGATGGTCATGAGGTTGTTGGCGACGAACACGGCATCGGGCGGCTCGGGCAGCGCCAGCAGTTCGCGCATCGCCGCGCGGCCGCCGTCCACCCGGAAGTCGCCATGCCGTACGTAGGTGTCGTCGGTCGCGGCCGGGCCGCCCTGGGCGGCGCGCAGCGCCGTGCGGTGGCCCGCGAGCCGTTCCTCGGAGGTGGAGGCGCCTTCGGGCCCGGTGATGCAGGCGATCCTGCGGTAACCGGCCTGGAGGAGGTGACGGGTGGCCACCTCGCCACCGTGGTGGTTGTCGACCCGGACCGCGTCCACCTCGGCGTCGCGCGGACGACGATCGACGGCGACCACGGGCACCCGCCGGTCGGTCAGCGGCCCCAGATCCGTCTCGTCCTGGGACGCCGCCGCCACGATGACGCCCGCCATCTGCTCGCCGAGGGCCACCTCCAGGTAGCGGCGCTCCTTGTCGGTGTCCTCGTCGGAGTTGCACAGGACCACGGAAAGGCTGGTGCGTTGCGCGGCGTCCTCGACGCCACGGGCGAGAGAGGTGAAGAACGGGTTCTCGATGTCCGGGATGATCAGCGCCATCACACTGGACCGCTGTTTGCGCAGCGACCGCGCCACCCGATTGGGCGCGAACCCGAGGGCGGCCGCCGCCTCTTGCACGGACAGGGCACGCGCCGGTGTGACCTTGCCGCCGTTGAAGACACGCGAGACGGTCGCCGGAGAGACACCGGCGGCTCGCGCCACGTCATGGATCGTCACCAACTGTGTCCGCATCCTTTCACCGTGTACGGGCAGCCTTCACCCTACCCCGCGCTGAAAAGGATTTCACACTGGTATTGAGCGGACCGCAACCCTCGCCTCCGCGCTGACCAACCGCTCACCTCAAGGCTCACCAAGATCCATGGCCGGAGCCCCGCAGGTGGGTCCGACAGCCACCGGGCCGCCGGACCCACCGCGAACGACCGGCGTCTCAGGCGAACACCGACAGCAGCAGGGCCATCGCCAGACCCAGCACACTGACCAGGGTCTGCACGGCGGTCTGGGTCTTGGTGGCCTGGCTGAGGTCCATGCCGAACGACTCCTTCACCAGCCAGAACCCCGCGTGGTTGACGTAGTTGAGACCGAGCGAACCGGCGCCGATCGCGACCACGAGCAGGGATGCCTCCAGGCCCCCGCCGTCGCCGATCAGCGGGGCCACGATGCCGGTGGCGGAGACGATGCCGACGGTGGCGGAGCCCGTGGTCAGCGACAGCAGCAGGGCGACGAGCCAGCCCAGCAGGATCACATTGATGTGAGCGCCCTCGGCGGCCGACGCGATGGCATCACCGATGCCCGAGTCCTGAAGGACCTGCTTGAACGCCCCGCCCCCGCCGATGATGAGCAGGATGGCGGCGATGGACTTCAGGCTGTCGGTCAGGGAGGCGCGGGTCTCCTCCCCCGAACGGCCGGAGTGACCGGAGCCGCCGGAGTGACCGGAACCGGAGCGGGCGGAGCCGAACATCGTCACACCCAGGGCGAAGACGAAACCGGCGAGCATCGCCACCAGCGGTTCTCCGGCGAACACCAGCGCCGCGCCCAGCCCGCTCGACTCGTCCAGCACCGTCTCGGCCAGGGTGCGCAGCAGCATCAGGACGACGGGCACCAGCACGGCCGCCACGGCCAGGCCGGTCGGCACACCGGTCCGGCGGGGCGCCTCCGCGCCCGCCCGCGCACCGGGCACCGGGGTGCCGGCTTCGGCGGGCTGCCGCTCGGCCCCCGTGAACTGCGCCACCAGCTCGGCGTCCGGCGCCACATCGGGAAGCCGGGGCGCGATCCAGCGGGCGTAGACGGGCCCGGCCAGGATGACGGTGGGCACGGCACAGACGATGCCGACGCCGAGGGTGAGACCGAGGTCGGCGTGGAGACCGGTCATGGCGGTCAGCGGGCCGGGGTGGGGCGGCAGCATGCCGTGCAGGGTGGACAGCGAGGCGATGGCGGGCACACCGAGGAGCACGTACGGGCTGCCCTTGGTGCCGCCCTGTTCCTCCATCCTGCGGGCGACGCTGAAGATCAACGGCAGCAGCACGATCAGGCCCACCTCGAAGAACATGGGCACACCGATGACGAACGCCGCGGCACCCACCAGCCAGGGCAGTCTGCGGGGCTCGGCGCGGGCGACGAGGGCCCGGGCGATGGCGTCGGTGGCGCCCGAGTCG
This sequence comes from Streptomyces javensis, assembly GCF_039525925.1. Classification (NCBI taxonomy): domain Bacteria; kingdom Bacillati; phylum Actinomycetota; class Actinomycetes; order Kitasatosporales; family Streptomycetaceae; genus Streptomyces; species Streptomyces javensis. Next base: position 67,210 of record NZ_BAAAIF010000017.1, read on the forward strand.
GACAGCAGACGGCCGAGCATGGCGCCCAGCGCGAGGGTGACGCCCACGTCGCCGAGGGTGCCGCCGGCGCCCTCCTCGATGGATCCGGCCAGTTTCGCGGCTGGCTCCCCGGCCGCTATCCCCGTGCCCACGCTGACCAGGATCAGCGCGACGAACGGATGGACCCGCAGCCGGGAGTTGATGAGGTAGATCAGTGCTGCGATCGCCACCGTGAGGATGAGCAGCAGCCACCAGGTGTGTGCGGTCATGCGATGCCTTTCCAGGACATATGGGTTCGTACCAGGGCATGCGGGGAGTTCGTACGCCACCAGGGCATGGGTGGGTCAGGGGTGTGGCTCACAAGCGACAAGAGCGACAGGAGCGACAAGGGTGAGAAGGGCGTGCGGCGGCCGCCCCGGCGGGGGTTCGGTCAGTCCAGTCCCAGGTGTCCGACCAGCTCCGCCACGTTCTTGTCCTGCCGGGCCAGATAGGTGGCGAACGCGCCACCTGTGGTGAAGGCGTCGGTCCAGCCGTGGCGAGTGAGTTCGGCCTTCCACTGCCGGGAGTCGTGCAGCGCGGTCAGCACCGCGAACCAGCGTTCGCGGTCCGCGGGGCTGATGCCGGGCGGGGCGACGATCCCCCGCCAGTTGTCGAAGACCAAATCGATCCCGGCCGCCTTCAGCGTCGGCACCCCGCGCAGCGCGGCCACGGGCCGGTCGCTGGTGACCGCGAGGACCCTGAGCTGCCCGGCCGCGATCTGGTCGAGGAACTCGCCGATGCCGCTGGTGGCGAAGTCGACCCGGCCGTCCAGCAGCGCGGGGAGCAGATCGCCGCCACCGCCGTCGTAGGCGTCGTAACGCACCGTCTTCGGCTGGATGCCGACGGCGCGGGCCAGCGCCATGGGCAGTAGGTGGTCCGGCCCGCCCAGCGACGAGCCACCGCCGACCGTGACGTCTCCCGGGTGCCTCCGCCACTCCGCCACCAGGTCCCCGATGGTGCGGTACGGCGAGTCCCTGCGGACCACCACCGCCTCGGGCTCCTCGATCAGGCGGGCGATCGGGGTGGTCCGCGCCACGGTCACCTTCGCGTGGGTGACATGGGACGCGCCCAGCACACCCAGGCCCATCTGGAGGGCGAGCCGTCCGTTGCCCCGCTCGTCCACGGTGCGCTGGAGACCGACGGTGCCACCGGCCCCGGGCAGGTTGAACACCTCCATGTCGGACGCGGTCCCGGTCTCCTCCAGCACCCGGGCCACGGTCCGGGCCGTGGTGTCGTAGCCGCCCCCGGGGGTGTTCGGCACCAGGATCCGCAGCCCGTCGTCCCGGGCGTCCCCGGCGTCCGGCCAGGCGCCACAGGCGCCGACGAGCAGGGACAGCACGGCGGCCAGGGCGCCGGACAGGACGCGGGTGCGGGTACGGGTGCCGGTGCGACGTCTCATGGCACCTCCCTTTCGCTTCCCATACGGCGGACGCCATGATTGTGCGGCCTGGCGGACAATGCGCCCAGGTTGTGTCAGCAGGAGAGATTGAGTTCATTGTGGTCGCCGCGTTCCGTCGCCAAACGCTCGCGGGCGAGATGCTGCTCCTCCAGCTCGCCATCGTCGTGGTGGTGCTGATGGCGGTGGCGGCGGTCTCGCTCGCGCAGTCGGAGGCCACCTTCAACCGGGTGGAGGGCCGCCGGGTCGGTGCGCTCGCCGAGCAGCTGGCCGCCCAGCCGCTGGTGCGCAGCAGGCTGGTGGGGCCCTCCCCGGCGGAGGCGCTGGCCCCGCTGGTATACTCGGCGCGGGTGCAGTCGCGGGTGACATCCGTCACGGTGGCCGACCGCCACGGGCGCGTGGTCAGCTCGACGAATCCCACCGTGCTCGGCGACCGGCTGCCGCAGGGCGAGGGGGTCGGCCGGGGCCGTGGCTGGTCGGGCACGCTGGACTGGGACGGCAGCCGGGAGCTGGTGGCGCAGGTGCCGGTGCTCGGCTCGACGGGGGACGACCTGGGGCGGCACCTGGGCACCGTCATGATCGGTGAGGCGTCCCCCACGGTGTGGCAGCGGCTGAGCGGCGCGTCCTCGTATCTGCCCGTCTATCTCGGCGTGGCGAGCGCGCTCGGCGTCGTCGGCTCCTGGCTGCTCGCCCGGCGCGTCAAACGGCAGACGCTGGGCCTGGAGCCACGCGAGATCACCGGGCTCGCCGAGCACCGCGAGGCGATGCTGTACGGCATCGCCGAGGGCGTGGTCGCCCTCGATCCGCAGCACCGGGTGACCCTCGTCAACGACATGGGCAGGCGGCTGCTCGATCTGCCCGAGGACTGTGTGGGCCGGAACCTGGCCGAGCTCGGCATCGAGGGACGGCTGCTGGACGTCCTGGCCGGGGCGCGGAAGGAATCGGCGGATCCGAAGGACGAGGTCGTGGTCCGGCACGGCCGGGTCCTGGTGATGAACCGCATGACCGTCGTCAAGGACGGACGGCCGCTCGGGTCCGTGACCACCCTGCGGGACCGCACCGAGCTGGCGAGGCTGGAGCGCGAGATCGGCTCCTTCCGCTCCACCTCCGAGCTGCTGCGCGCGCAGACCCATGAGTTCGCCAACCAGCTGCACACCATCTCCGGGCTGATCCAGATCGGCGAGCAGGATGAGGTGGTGCGCTACATCCGGGCGCTGAACCAGCGCCGCCAGTCGCTCGACATGTCCATCGGCCGCCGGGTCCGGGACACCGCCATCGCCGCGTTGCTGATGGCGAAGGCGTCCCAGGCCGCCGAGCGTAAGGTGGCCCTGCGCCTCTCGGACCGCACCGCGCTGGACCGGCTGACTCCCGAGGACGCCGCCGATGTGGCGACCGTGGTCGGCAACCTGGTCGACAACGCCATCGACGCCGCCACGTCCGAGCACGGCGGTGCGCACAAGGACGACGGCGGTGACGAGCCATGGGTGGAGGTCGAGCTGCGGCAGGATCACACCAGCGTGGAGATCGTGGTGCGCGACTCCGGCCCCGGCGTCGCCCCCGGACTCGCCCAGGAGGTCTTCGCCCACGGCTTCACCACCAAGGCCGCCAGGGAGGGCGAGCGCGGCATCGGACTCGCGCTCACCCGGCTCGTCTGCGAGCGGCGCGGTGGTGAGATCGCGGTGACCAACACCAGCCAGGGCGCGATGTTCAGCGCCCGCATGTCCGTCAGCCACCCCGCCGACGCGGTGGCGGAAGGAGCGACCCGATGACCGAGTCGGCCGACACGATCGACGTGCTCGTCGTGGACGACGACTTCATGGTGGCGCGAGTGCACCGCACCTTCGTGGAGCGGGTGGCGCCGTTCCGCGTCGTCGGCACCGCCCACACCGGCGAGCAGGCGATCGAGGCGGTCGACGCGCTCCGGCCCGACCTGGTCCTGCTCGACCTCTATCTGCCGGACCTCTTCGGCCTGGACGTCATCCCCCGGCTGCGCACCGCCGGGCACGACTGCGACGTCATGGTGATCACCGCGGCGCGGGAGGCCGACGCGGTGCGCGGCGCCGTCCGCCAGGGCGTGGTCGACTACCTCCTCAAGCCCTTCGACTACGAGGACCTCCAGCCCCGCCTGGAACGCTATGCGACCCAGCGCGGGCGGCTGCTCACCACGGTCGTCCGTGGCCAGGCGGATGTGGACCGCGTGCTGGCCGGAGCGTTCGCGCCCCCGGCGGGCGGCGCCCTCCCGAAGGGCCTGAGCGTGGAGACCGCCCAGCTCGTCGAACGCGCCCTCCGCGAGGCGGACGGCACCGTCTCCGCCGCCGAGGCGGCCACCGCCATCGGCATCTCCCGGGTCAGCGCCCGCCGCTACCTGGAGTACTTCCACGCCACCGGCCACGCCGATGTCTCCCTGCGCTACGGCACCGCCGGGCGCCCGGAGCGCCGCTACAGCCGACGGGCGTAGCGCCGCTACAGCCGACGGGCGTAGGGCCGCTACAGCCGGCGGGCATAGCCTCGCCGTGCTGCTCGCGGAGTCCTTCGGCTGGGCGGGCCCGGCCGGACTCTATGTGTGCGTCGCGCTGGTGGGACTCCTCGGGGTGCTGTCCACTCGCGAGACCTGGAGCCCCGAGCGGCACACGGTGCTCCCGGCCGGTCAGCCGCGGCGGGCGGCCGATCGCGAACGGCACCCCTCCCGCTGAGCCGGGGGATACGGCGCCCCCCTGCTGAGCCGAGGAGCAGGCGGCCGGTGGGCCCGGGCATGGCGCCGGGCCCGCCGGTCAACGGCGTCAGGGCTTGCGGGCCACCGCTCCGTACATCGCGATGTCCTCGTCCTTGATGTCCTCGGTGACGGTGGCGTCCGGGCGCCACTTGTGGACCTGGGTGAGGCCGGGCTCGACCAGTTCGAGGCCGTCGAAGAACCGCTCGGCCTCGGCCTCGGTGCGCAGCCGCATGGGCATGTCGCGGGCCGCGTACTCACGGGCGACCCGGGCCACCTCGTCCGGCGCGAAGTCGGCGGTGCCGATGGACATCGCCAGATAGCTGCCGGAGGGCAGCGGCTCCAGGAGGCGGTTGACGATTCCGTAGGCGTCGTCCTTGTCCAGGACGAAGTGCACGATGGCGATCACCGTCAGGGCGACCGGCCGCGTCAGATCGAGGGTCTCGCGGAGTTCGGGGGCCCGCAGGATGGTGGCGGGCTCGCACATGTCCGCTTCGACATAGGCGGTCCTGCCCTCGGGGGTGCTGGCGAGCAGGCCCTGGGAGAGCGTCAGGACGATGGGGTCGTTGTCCACGTAGACGACCCGGGAGTCCGGGGCCACCGCCTGGGCGATCTCATGGAGGTTGGGCGAGGTCGGGATGCCGGTGCCGATGTCGAGGAACTGCCGGATGCCCGCCTCCTCGGCCAGATAGCGCACGGCCCGGTTCATGAAGTCGCGGTTGGCCCGCATATGGATCGGCAGGGCGGGCCACTCGCGGGACATGGCGATGCCCGCTTCCTTGTCGGCCGGGTAGTAGTCCTTACCGCCGAGGATGTAGTCGTAGATACGTGCCGAATGCGCGCTCTCGGTGTCGATGCGGTCGGCCGACCATCCGTTGTCGCTCAAGGCGTCCCCTCCCAGTGGATCGTCAGTTCGCTGTCGGTGTGGCCCCCGCTCGCGCGGGCCGGAACGGGCCCGCGCGAGCGGGAAGGATGTGGTGCCGTGGCGGCTAGCAGAGGAAGTCGGCGTCGCCGGCCTTCACACTCGCCAGAAACCGGGTCATCTCGTTCGTGCCGAAAACCAGTGCGGGGCCGTCGGGGTCGGTCGACTGACGCAGCGCCACCCGTCCGTCGTGCAGCTTCTTGGCTTCGACGCAGGCGCCCCCGGCGTCGTCGCTCCACGGCTTGGACCAGCCCAGGGCGCCGAGGGCGTGGGAGGGCATACCGCTGCGTATGTGGTGGTGCACTTCAGAGCTCCTTGCGAATTGCGCCGAGGACGGCCTCGGTTTTCCTGGCGGGCACCGACTGGGCGCCCATCCGGTCCAGGACCTCGCGATACACCACCACGTCGTCCTCCTTGTCCAGATACACCGCGCCGACCAGGCCGCTGAGGTAGACGATGTCGGGCAACTCCGGGGCCCTGAACCGGAAGACATGGAACGCACCGGCCCGCATGGCCGGATGCGGACCGCTTCCGAACGGCATGATCTGCACGGTCACCTGGGGAAGGGCGCTGACCTCGATCAGATGGTCGATCTGGGCGCGCATCACGGCCGGGCCCCCGACCGGCCACCTCAGCACCGTCTCGTCCATCACGACCCACAGCCGGGGAGGGGACTCCCGGGACAGCAGTTCCTGGCGCTGCATCCGCAGGGCGACCCGGCGCTCGGTGGCCTCCGAAGGGGCGTGCGGGTTTCCGGCGCTGAGCAGCGCACGGGCGTAGTCCTCGGTCTGCAACAGCCCGTGGACGAACTGCGCCTCGTAGGCGCGGATCTGAAGCGCCGCCTGCTCCAGATTCAGATACGCGGCGAACCAGTCCGGCATCACATCGCGGTAGGTGTGCCACCAGCCGCGCTTGTTGGCCTCGCGGACCGACTTCAGGAAGGTGTCGAGCTCATGCCGGTCGGTGACGCCGTACGTCTGGAGCAGCTTCTCCACGTCCGCGAGTCTGAGCCGGGCCACCTTGGCGGCTTCCATCCTGCGGATCGTGGAGTGGCTGACCCCGATCGCCGCGCCCGCCTGGTCGTAGGTCAGGCCGGCGCGGGTCCGCAGCTCCTCCAGCTGCCTGCCGAGGATCATGCGGAGGACAGAGGGGGCACCGCCCCATCCGGTTTCCGCCGCCAACGCTCTACCTCCCCACAACGGGCTACGGCTGAAGTCTGTCACGGTCGCCGGCCGCGCGAACGGCAGCCCCGCGATGGCAACTTGCAAATTTCAACTTACCGCTTGCAAGTCGTTCGTTGCACCTGCCACAGTGGTCACACCGTCCGATCACGGTGGGAACGCTTGCGTGGGTACGTCCGTAGGCACTGCGCAGTGCGGGAACGGCACGGTCATGATGCGCAGGCAGACGAAAGGCGGCCGCTCGTGGCTCCCCTCGCCCTTCCCCTGACTCCCCTTCGGACGTCCCGGGAGCAGGACACCCACCCGGGATGTGCTTTACGGCTTCCGGCCACCGCTCCGTCGGTGAGCACGATCCGCGCGGCCGTGCGTGAACGGCTGCGCACCTGGGGCGTGAGCCCCCACGTGTGCGACGACGCGCTCCTCGTGGCCTCCGAGCTGGTCACCAACGTGATCACGCATACGCTCAGCGATCATCTGGAGTGCAGGCTGAGCGTCGGCGCGGGACTGCTGCGCCTCGAGGTCGAGGATGAGATCCGGGCCCGGACCCTCCCCGCGCCCCGCACCCCCGACCCCGATGAGCACTGCGGACGAGGGCTTCTGCTGGTCGGCGCGGTGAGCAGCGCCTGGGGCGTCATGGACGCCCCGCACGGGCCGGGGCGGATCGTATGGGCCGAGCTGCCGTCGCGCACGGAAGAGTGTCACTGACTCATGGACCGACAGTTTGTTGCCCCCGAGGCCCCCGAGGCACGCGAGATGCCCGAGGCCCCGTCACTCGGCGCGGCGCGCCTGTGGCGAGGCCACCGCGGACGCCGCCTGCGACTCCCCGACGGACTGCCCGCCAGACTGGGGTACGACGCGGTGGGGATGCCCACGGACATCGGCAGGCGGGTCATGAAGTGCCTGCCCCGCATCGGCTGTGTCTTCGCCGACGACCAGCGCTGGTGGTGGATCGTGCCGTCGGGGTCGAACATCGACGTCGCCTGGCCGCTGTTCACCAGCTACGCGGTCGGGGCGCGGATGACCGACCTGAGCGGCGAGTACTCCGGGCGTTCCCGGGTCCCCCGCCTGATCCATCACCCCCAGGACGACTCGCCGTACACACCCCCGATTCCGCTGTACTTCATGACCTGTCATATCGCGGGCATCCGGCCCCACTGGTCACCCGGGGACGCCTCCGGGCCGTCCCGGGCGATCTAGGCCCCCACCCGCGCGCTGCTGCTCGGCAGGCGACCCCGCCTCGTCGACAACGTTGTCCCAAGGTATGGACAAACACTGGAGTGAGTGCTCTGGTAATGCGTGCAGCAAGTGTTCCCTGTGGAAGAGTTCCGCCGTCCTCCGGGCGGCGGCGCCAACCGGACCATGGAGCAGCAGCGTGCTGAGACACTTGTTCCTTCGCCTCCCCTCCCTCCGTCCAAGACGGACCTGGCGGCGGCGCGTGGCCGCCGCCGTGGTCCCCGCGCTGGCCGCCACCGGTCTGCTCGTCTCCGGCGCCGGCCCCTCCCACGCCGCCCAGGCCTGGGATCCCAAACCCTCCCCGATGACGACCCCGTGGACGAACCAGGTCCCGGTCGACGACCCGCTGCCGGAGTATCCGCGCCCGCAGCTCACCCGGCCCGACTGGTCCCCCCTCAACGGGATCTGGGACTTCGCGGTCACCTCCCGCGACGCCGGGCAGCCGGCCACGTTCGGTGAGCGGATCCGGGTGCCGTTCGTGCCCGAGTCGGCGCTCTCCGGCGTCCAGCGCAAGATCACCCAGAATGACAAGCTCTGGTACAAGCGCACCTTCACGGTTCCCTCCGGCTGGAACGGCCGCCGCGTCCAGCTCAACTTCGGCGCGTCCGACTGGGAGACCACGGTCTGGGTCAACGGCAAGCAGGCCGGAGCCGCCCACCGCGGCGGCTACGACGCCTTCAGTTACGACATCACGCCCCTGCTGAACGGCGGCACCAACACCATCGTCGTCTCCGTGTACGACCCCACGGAGACCGGCGGTCAGGCCATCGGCAAGCAGCGCGTCCAGGACGTCACCCCGCACCCCGGCCGGAGCATCGTCTACACCGCCTCGTCGGGGATCTGGCAGACCGTCTGGCTGGAGCCCACCGCCCCCGCGCACATCACCCGCCTGGACATGGTCCCGCGCCTGGCGGACAACACCCTGCGGGTCACGGTGCGCGGCGCCGGAGGAGCCGACGGCGCGGGCGTCAAGGTCACCGTCTCCAGCCGCGGTACGACGGTCGGCAGCGCCACCGGCACCGTGGGCGGCGAGCTCTCCGTGCCGGTGCCGAACGCCCATCTGTGGACGCCGGAGGACCCGTTCCTGTACGACGTCACGGCCGAGCTGACCGGCGCCGCCGGAGCCGACAAGGTCGGCGGGTACACCGGCATGCGGTCGATCGCGGTGAAGGACGTGGGCGGGGTCCGGCGGCCGGTGCTCAATGGCGAGTTCGTCTTCCAGACCGGCACCCTGGACCAGGGCTACTGGCCGGACGGCATCTACACCGCGCCCACCGACGAGGCCCTCAAGCACGACCTGCAAATCCACAAGGACCTGGGCTTCAACATGGTCCGCAAGCACATCAAGGTCGAGCCGCAGCGGTGGTTCTACTGGGCGGACCGGCTCGGGCTGCTGGTGTGGCAGGACATGCCCTCGATGGACAGCGGCAAGAACCCGGACACCGCGGCCCGCGCCCAGTGGGAGAGCGAGTACCGCGCCATCATCGACCAGCACCGCAGCTCGCCCGCGCTCATCCAGTGGGTGGACCAGAACGAGGGCTGGGGCCAGTACGACCAGGCCCGCATCGCCGACATGGTCAAGGCATACGACCCCTCGCGCCTGGTCGACAACATGAGCGGCGTCAACTGCTGCGCCGCCGAGGACGGCGGCAACGGCGACGTCGTCGACAACCACAACTACGTCGGGCCCGGCAACACCCCGGCGGAGTCGGTGCGCGCCTCGGTGCTCGGCGAGTACGGCGGCCTGGGTTACCGGGTGCCCGGCCATGAGTGGTATCCGGGCGGCGGGTTCAGCTACGAGGACCAGCCGAGCACCGCCGCGCTCAACAACCGGCTCGTCGGCCTGCTCGACGGGATCCGGGAGAGCGGCATGCCCGCGGGTGGCCTGTCGGCCTCCGTCTACACCCAGATCACGGACGTGGAGAACGAGGCCAACGGGCTGATGTCCTACGACCGGCAGGTGGTCAAGGTCGACCAGGCCCGGGTGCGGGCCGCCAACCAGGCCCTCATCGCGGCCTCCCGGTCGGCCGGGGCCACCGTGAAACTGCCCGTCGGGCAGAACGTGTCGATCCGGGTCACCACCCCCGGCTACACCGACCGCTACATCCGCCACTACGACGGTCTGGGCTTCACCGAGGTGGTGCACGCGGCCAGCGCCGACCTGCTGAAACGGGACGCCACCTGGACGGTACGGCAGGGTCTCGCGAACAAGCTCTGCTACTCCTTCGAGTCCCGCAACTACCCCGGTGAGTATCTGCGCCACCGCGACTTCCGCGTCCGGCGCGAGGCGGGCGACGGCTCCACCGTGTACAAGGAGGACGCCACTTGGTGCCCGACCCAGGGCAGCGGCGGCATCCGGATGTCGGCCGCCAACTTCCCCGGGCAGTATCTGCGGCACATCAACGCCGAGCTGTGGCTGGCCCAGTCCGGCGGCGGCCACGCCTGGGACAACCCGGCCAGCTTCACCGAGGACACCACCTGGGCGATCGAGTCGCCCTGGGCTCCCTAGCGCCACCGCCGCGGGCCCCGGCCGAGGGGCCCGCACGCTCCGGCGGCCGTCCCCGCGCGGGCGGCCGCCGTCGCTCTCCTCCCCCACGCTTCAGTGCACGGCCCCCCACGGAAAGGCGGGTACGTCATGTCAGCGCGGCTCCACCGTGTCCTCCACGGACTTCTGACCCTGGCCATCGCCCTGGCCACTCTGGTCGCCCTCCCCACGCCGTCCCGTGCCGCCACCCCGGTCTGCGCGCTGGCGTGCGACACCCTCGACCCCTCGAAGGCGCAGCGCGAGTCCTTCCCCGTGCCGAATGTGAACCTGGGCGGCCGCACCCTGAAGCTGCACGTCTCCGACCCCGACTCCATGGCCTGGGCCAGCATCGACAACGGGGTGAGCGGCGACGCGGTCTGGCTCGACCGGTCCTGGGACCGGGGCGCCACCTGGGAGGGTCTGCTCGGCAAGGCGAGCATCCCGGGCACCTGGACCGGCACCCGCACCCTGATGTACAACCTCACCGACCCGGTGGGCCACCGGCGCGGCTGGATCCGCGCCTGCGGCGACGCCGCCGGTGTCACCTGCACCGACTGGGTCTACCCGAAGGTGTGCGACGGCACGCTCTGCGACGGCGCCGACCCCGCCACCGCGGCGGGCGACGACCGCCCGGTGCCCTCCACCACCCTGTTCGGGCGCACCATCAGCCTCCATGTCGACCAGAAGAACGGGATGGCGTGGGGCGTCATCGAAAGCGGTGGCACGGGCGACGAGATCTGGCTGGACCGCTCCTGGGACTCCGGCGCCACCTGGCCCGAGGGCTCCTCACTCGGCCGTACGGGCGTGGCGTCGGGCAAGACCTCGACACGGACGGCGATGTTCGCCACCCGGGATCCGCGCGGGCTGATGTTCGGCGGGGCGGTCCGGGCGTGCGGCCGTGAGGCGAGCCATCAGGAGGGCGGTTGCACGGCCTGGGTCAGGCCCGCGCCGAGCCGGGCGCGCGCCGCCGCCGACGCGCTGATGGCCTCGTACCACCCGTACGAGGGCTGGTGGCGCAGCAGTTGGTGGAACTCGGCCGTCGCCGTCACCTCGCTCATCGACTTCGCCCAGCGCACCGGGCGGCACGACTACGACTGGGTGATCGCCCGCACCTTCGAGCAGAACCGCGGCACCTTCGCCCCGGGCGAGCGCAGCTCCGACGCGGTGGAGGGCCACTTCATCAGCCGCGCCATCGACGACGCGGCCTGGTGGGGCGTGGCCTGGCTGGCCGCGTACGACCACACCCATGAGCGGCGCTACCTGGACGAGGCGGTCACCATCGCCGCTTACGTCCACCAGTACTGGGACACCGGCAGCTGCGGCGGCGGTGTGTGGTGGGACCGGGAGCGCACCTACAAGAACGCCGTGACCAACGGGCTGTACCTGTGGCTGACCACATCACTGCACCGGCGGATCTCCGGCGACACCGTGTGGGGCGGCCGGGCGACCACGGCGGCGACCTGGTACCTGGGCAGCGGGTTGATCAACGGATCGGGCCTGGTCAACGACGGGCTCACCGGCGACTGCCGCAACAACGGCCAGACCGTGTGGAGTTACAACCAGGGCCTGGCCATCGGCGCCTTCACCCAACTGTGGCGGTCCACCGGCAACACCCGGTACCTGGACACCGCCCGCCGCCTGGCCGACGCCGTGACCGGCTCCGCGGCGCTGACCCGCGACGGCGTGCTGACCGAGTCCTGCGACACCGGCGGCAGCTCCTGCGACGACAACCAGAAGCAGTTCAAGGGCGTCTTCATGCGCCACTTCGCCGACCTCGCGGACGCCACCGGATCCGCCGGCTACCGGACGTACATCAAGAAGCAGGCCGACTCGATCTGGGCCACCGACCGCGACCCGCTCAACCGGCTCGGCCAGCGCTGGGCGGGCACCGGCCCCAACCAGGTGGACTGGCGCACCCAGGCCAGTGCCCTCGGCGCGCTGACGGCCGCGGACGGCCTGTGACACCTCCCCCACGAACCAACCCCCACGAGCCGTACTCGCATCGACGCAAGGAAGCGCCCATGAGCCCTCGCACCGCCCGCCGCCGCGCGGCGCCGCTCACCGCCCTGCTCGCCGTCCTATGGGGGCTGATCTCCGGCCCACCCGCGGCCACGGCGGCCCCGCACACCGCCACCGCGGCCCCGCACACCGCCGCCGCGGGCACCTTCCGCAACCCGCTCAACACCGGCCCCGACCCGTTTGTGACCACCTGGAACGGGACCTACTACCTGACCACCACACAGGGCGACAGCATCCGGATGTGGCGCTCCACCTCCCTGGGCACCCTGCTCGACGCCGACCCCATCACCGTGTGGACGGACACCGACGGCTCCCGCAACCAGCACATCTGGGCACCGGAGTTCTACCGCTTCGGCAACCGCTGGTACCTCTACTACACCGCCGACGACGGGACCGACGACCACCACCGGCTCTATGTGCTGGAGTCGGACCGCGACGACCCGGCGGGCCCGTACCACTTCAAGTCCCGTCTGACGCCGCCCAACCACACCGCCGACTTCGCCATCGACCCCGGCGTCCTCCAGCACAACGGGCGCCTCTACCTCGCCTACTCCGGTATCAACCAGTACCAGCACAACGGCCTCAACATCGCCCCGATGTCCAACCCGTACACCGTCTCGGGCAACGCGGTCGCCATCAACGCGGCGGGGGGCTGCCCGGAGGTGCGCGAGGGCCCCGAGTTCCTCTACCGCAACGGCCGCACCTGGATGACGTACTCCACCTGCGACACCGGCAAGCCGGACTACCAGGTCTGGATGATGTCCCTGCCGTCCACCGCCGACCCGCTCGTGCCCGGCAACTGGACGCAAGCCTCCGGCGCGGTGTTCTCCCGCGCCGATGACCACGGCGTCTACGGCCCCGGCCACCACGCGTTCTTCCGCTCGCCCGACAGCAAGGAGGACTGGATCGTCTACCACGCCAAGACCACGTCGGTGAACACCTACAGCAACCGCACCACCCGCGCCCAGAAGATCACCTGGAACGCCGACGGCAGCCCGAACCTGGGCCGTCCGCTCGCCATGGGCGCCACCCAGGACCTGCCGTCCGGTGACCCGGGAGCGGGCACGTACTGGATCAATGACGACGGCCAATCCAGCGGCGACGGGGGCGTGTCGTACACCGGCACCTGGAACTCGGGGACCGGCTGCGCCACCCAGTGCTTCTGGGGCGACGACCACTGGAGCGACCGGGCGGGCAACACCGCCACGTTCTCCTTCACCGGCACCCGGATCGCCCTGCTGTCGGTCCGCGACACCGGCAACGGCATCGCCGCCCTCAGCATCGACGGCGGCCCCGAGCAGCGCGTGGACTTCTACGGCGCTGTCCGCACCGGCGAGACGCTCCAGTACCTCAGTCCCCGGCTCGCCTCCGGCCGCCACACCCTGCGCATCCGGGTGACCGGCGAGCACAACGCCCAGTCCGGCGCCTCGTTCGTGAGCGTGGACCGCGCCGAGGTGTACACCCGCTGACACCCGGCACATCAGCGGCCCCCGCCCGGCGGCGGGGGCCGCACCCGCCGCGGGGCCGGGTGGGACATGACGCCGCGCGCAATCCCACTGGGGCCTGCCTTACCGTGGCGCACGTGGACCTCAACTTGCTCGTGGCGCTCGACGCGCTGCTGGAGGAGAACAGCGTGACCGCCGCGGCGGACCGGCTGAACCTCTCGCCACCGGCGATGAGCCGGACGCTGGCCCGGATCCGCCGCGCGACCGGCGACGACATCCTGGTGCGCGCCGGCCGCACCATGGTCCCGACCCCGCGCGCCCTCGAACTGCGCGAGGAGACCCGCGACCTGGTCCGGCGGGCCACGGCCGTGCTCACTCCTGTACGCCGACTCGACCTCGCCGCCCTGAACCGGCACTTCACCGTGCGCGGCCATGACGCGCTGCTGGCGGCCCTCGCCGCCCCGCTGATCGCCCGGATCGGCGCCACCGCCCCGAACATCCATCTGAGCCTGCTGGCCGAGTCCGCCGCCGACCGGCCCGACCTCGCCCGGGGCCAGGTCGATCTGGAGATCGGCGCGGACGGGCCGGGCCGCCCGGAGATCTCCTCCGAGGTGGTCGGCGCCGACCGGCTGGTCCTGGCGCTGCGGCGGGGGCATCCGCTCGCCAAGGGCCGGGTCGGCCTCGACCGGCTCCTCCGCATGACCTTCGTGACCGTCTCGCGCCGGGGCCGGCTGCACGACGCCATCGACGACGCCCTCGCCGAACGCGGGCTGCGCCGGCGGGTGATCGCGTCCCTGCCGACGAGCGCCGCGGCGCTGGACGTGGTGTCCCGTTCGGGTGCCGTGGCCGTCGTCGCCGAGCGGGTCTGCCGACCCGCCTCGGCGAGGCTCGGCCTCGTCACCCGGCGGCTCCCGCTGGAGCTGCCACCGACCCGGGTGGTCCTCACCTGGCATCACCGGCACGACAGCGACCCCGCCCACGCATGGCTGCGCGGCCAGGTGCGGGACGTGCTCCGCGAGGCGACCGACGGCACTGCCTGAGTCGGCGGTGTCCCGTGAGCCGGCGCCACCGCGTGGGCCGCTTGGCACACTATTCTTCGTATTGTCAGATGGCGAGCGTCGCGCGCAGCGCGGGTTGCAGCCGTTCGCCGTGTGCGCGCACCATCTCGTCGCACAGCTCCCAGATCTGCTCGACGCGCAGGGCGGCGGCGGTCGCCGGGTCGGTCATGGCCGCGTGCCGGATGTGGCGTGGATCGTCCTCCAGGGCGGCGCGCACCACCAGGTCGTTCATGCTGAGGTAGGTGCGGTTGAGCGCGGCGAGCTGGGGCGGCAGCGCACCGGCCCGGGTCGGCCGCACCCCGGACCGGTCGACCAGACACGGCACTTCGACCACGCCATGGGCCGGAAGGTTCTCGATGAGGCCGTGGTTGGGCACATTGCCGTAGACGGTCCTGGGGGTGCCGGTCACCATGGAGTGGATGATCTGCGGGGCGTACTCCATGGTCCCCTCGACGTCGATGTGGGCGCCGGTCGCGAGGGCGTCGCGGGTCCGTTCGTACTCGGCGACGTTCTCGTCCACGATGCCGAGGTACGCGCCGACGGGCAGCCGCAGCCGCTCGATCTCGCTGTCGTGGTGCAGATACCAGGGCACATACTCGGAGGAGTGCTCGCTGGTCTCGGTCGGGTAGTAGCCGAGCCGCCGGTACATGTCGACGCGGACCCGCCGCCGCAGCTGCTCGTTCTCGGCGATCAGCGCGTCCAGCCGGGGGTAGAGATCGGTGCCGTCGTGCTCCAGGCGGAGCACCCACGCCTGGTGGTTGACCCCGGCGGCGCGGTAGGTGACCTCGCCGAACGGGACCTTCAGCAGCTCGCAGAGGTCGTGGATGGTCCAGTGGACCGAGTGGCACAGGCCGACCACCCGGGTCAGTCCGGTGGCCGCCACGAGGTACTGCACGTTCATGGCCATCGGATTGGTGTAGTTGAGCAGCCAGGCCCCGGGGCATACGGCGGCGATGTCCTCGCCCAGCGCCTTGAGGAACGGGAAGGTGCGCAGGGCGCGGAAGATGCCGCCGACGCCGAGGGTGTCGCCGATGGTCTGCCGCACTCCGTGGCGCGCGGGGATCTCGAAGTCGATCCGGGTGGCCTCCGCCATCCCGATCTGGACGAGGTTGATGACGAAGTCGGCGCCGTCGAGTGCCTCGCGCCGGTCGGCGTGCGCGGTGATGTGCGCGGCGGCGTCCCGCCGCTCGGCGATGTAGCGCGCGGCGGCCTCGGCGGTGGCGAGGCGTTCCGGGTCGATGTCGTGCAGGGCGATCCGCGCGGTCTTCAGCTCCGGGAAGGCGAAGAGATCCGCCAGCAGGCCCTGGGTGAAGACGACGCTTCCCGCGCCGATCAGCACGATCTTGGGGTTGATCATGACGGGATGTCTCCGTTGGCGGTGAGGTGGGCGGTGAGGTGGGTGAGGGCTTCGTCCCAGGTGGGCTGGGCGGTGGTGCCGCCCGCGGCGCGGGTGGACAGCGCACCGCAGGCGGCGGCGAGGTCGAGCGCCTCGGCGATGGGCCGGCCCGTGAGCCGTCCGGCGAGGAAGCCCGCGTTGAAGCTGTCGCCC
This sequence comes from Streptomyces javensis, assembly GCF_039525925.1. NCBI lineage: Bacteria > Bacillati > Actinomycetota > Actinomycetes > Kitasatosporales > Streptomycetaceae > Streptomyces > Streptomyces javensis. The sequence goes on from NZ_BAAAIF010000017.1 coordinate 83,265, forward strand.
GCGCCGACGGCGTCCCGGGGGGTGACACGGATCCCGGCGGTGGTGAGCAGGGTCCGGCCGTCATGGCACAGGGCGCCGTCCGCCCCGTTCTTGACGGCCACCAGCGGGACCTGCCGCGCGAGGAGTTCGGCGGCCGCCGCGACGGATGTGCCGTCGGTCCCGGCCAGCCGGTGGGCCTCGGCGGCGTTGGGCAGCAGGAGGTCGGTCCGGGCGAGGACGGGCGCCAGTGCGGCGGGGTCCCATCGGCCCGAGGGGTCGTCGTTGGTGTCCAGCGAGGTGGTGGCGCCCGCCGCGCGGGCGGTGTCGAACAGGTCCGGCAGATCGGCGGCGAGCCCCGGCATGAGGAAGAAGGACGCGGCGTGGAGGTGGCGGGCCGAGGTCAGCAGGTGCGGGGGGACGTCGCGGCCCGAGGTGGCGGCGAGGGTGCCCGGCGCGGTGAGGATGGCCCGGTCCTCCCCGCGGGTCACGATGACCGTGAGCGGTGTGGGCAGGCCGCTGTCCAGGCGCAGTCCACTGACGTCGACGCCGTGCGCCGCGAGCCGGTCGCGCAGGTAGTGGCCGGCGCCGTCGTCCCCGACGCGTCCGGCGAAGGCCACGCGCAGCCCCAGCCGGGCGGCGCCGCAGGCGGTGATCGCGGCGGATCCGCCGAGGGTGAGCGCGCCGCTGTCGACGAGCTGTTCGCGCTGGCCGAAGGCGAGCGCGGTGTCGAGCGGTCCGACGATGACGTCCGGGTTGGCGTCCCCGATGACGAGCAGGTCGAAGGTGGGTGGCATACGGGTTCCTGACGGGTGAGGGAGGGGCTGAGCCGCCTCATTGAGGTGCCGGTCAGCCCTTGAGGCCGGTGGAGGTGATCGACCGGACGAAGGTCTTCTGGGCGGCGAGGAAGGCGAGCAGCACCGGCAGGACGGTGATGACGTTCCCCGCCATCACGGCCGACCACTGGGTGTGGTGCTGCCCCCGGAAGGTGGTCAGACCCAGCTGGAGGGTGTAGTTGGCGTCGTGGTTCAGCGCGATGAGCGGCCACGACAGGTCGTTCCAGGTGGTGAGGAAGGTCAGGACGGCGACCGTGCTCAGCGCCGGGCGGGACAGCGGGACGACGATCTGGAACAGCACCCGCAGCCGCGAACACCCGTCGATCCAGGCGGCCTCCTCCAGCTCCCGGGGCAGCGAGAGGAAGAACTGCCGCAGCAGGAACACCGCGAACGGCGTCACCAGCGACGGCACGATCAGCGCCCCGAGGGTGTCGACCAGCCCCAGCTTCCGCATCACCAGGAAGGTCGGGATCATCGTCAGCTGGAACGGGATGGCCATGGTGGCCAGCATCAGCACCAGCAGCACCCGGGACCCGCCGAACCGCATCCGGGCGAAGGCGTATCCGCCCAGCGTCCCCAGCAGCAGATTGGACACGACCGCGACCGCGGAGACGATCAGGGAGTTGGCGAACCAGCGCGGGAACATCGCGTTGCCGAGCACGAAGCGGTAGCCGTCCAGGTGGATTCCGGAGGGCCAGAGCGCGGGCGGGAAGCGGTTGATCTCCGCGTCGCTCATCACCGAGCTGAGCCCCAGCCAGAGCAGCGGTACGGCGAAGAGCAGCGCCAGTGGCGCGAGCAGCAGGTGCCACGGGCTGAACGGCAGCCGCGGCCGGCGCCGTGCGGACGGATCCGTCATGACGTGGCTCCCTCGATGCGGCGGTCGCCGCGGCGCCGGACCAGCCGCAGCGCGGCGGCGGCCACCAGCAGGGCGACGCCGAGGACATAGGCCGCGGCGGCCCCGTAACCGGCGGTGAAGTTGCGGAACGCCTGCTCCCACACGAAGTAGACGATCACGGTGGTGGATCCGAGCGGACCGCCCTTCGTCGTCACGTACACCAGGTCGAAGACCTGCAAGGCGCTGATCGTCTGCCACAGCAGCAGGAACACGCTGACCGGCGCGATGGTGGGCAGGGTGACGTGGCGCAGCACATGCCGGCGTTCCGCGCCGTCCAGGGTGGCGGCCTCGATGAGTTCGCGGGGCACGTCCTGGAGGGCCGCGAGGTAGATCACGACGCAGAAGCCGGTGCCGCTCCACAGTGAGATGCCCACCAGGACCAGCAGCGCCTGGCCCGGGTCGGACAGGAAGCCCTGCGGGGAGACTCCGAGGTGGTGCAGCAGCGAGTTGGCCGCGCCGAACTCCGGGTCGAGGATGAAGGAGAACAGCACGCCCTGGGCGGCGGCCGAGACCACGAACGGCACGAAGAGCAGCGTGCGGTACAGCCCCGCGAACCTGATCCGGCGGTTGAGGACCAGCGCGAGCACCAGCCCCAGACCGATGCTCAGCGGCACATACAGCGCCGTGTACTCCAGGGTGTTGCGCACGGCCTGGGCGAACTGCGGATCGTCGGCCAGCTGGCGGTAGTTGTCCCAGCCCACCCAGACGCTCGGGGTGAGGAGGTCGCTGTACTGGAACGACAGCAGCAGGGACCACAGGACGGGGATGACGCTCAGGCCCAGGATGACCAGGACGGAGGGGAGGACGAACGCCCAGGCGGTCGCGGCCTCCCTGCGGCCCGTACGGCGTGCGGGACGGGCCGGTGTGCGGGGCGCCGGGCGGGTGATGGGGGTGGGCAGACGGGACATGGGAGCTCCTCAACGCACCTTCGCGATGGCCGCGTTGGCCTCGTCGGCGCACTGCCGCAGGGCCTTCGCCGGTGTGCTCCGGCCGAGCAGTACGGCGGTGATGGCCTCGCCGAACGGCATGGAGATCTTGGGGTAGGCCCGGTCGACGGGCCGTACCCGGGCGGTCTCGAGCACCTCGGTGAACACCGGCAGACCGGGCACCTCGGCCGCGTACGCCCGCCACTGCGGACGGCGCTCGGCCGGGCGGCTCTGCGGCAGGCTGCCCGCCTGGGTGTCCCACCGGTACGCCTGCTCGGGTTCCATGAGCCAGCCGACGAACGTACGGGCGGCCTTCAGCCGCGCGGAGCCGTTGTCGAACACGCTCCAGGTGTCGGGGCCGGAGATGGTCACCGACCGGCCGCTGAAGCCGGGCAGCGGGACGACCTGATAGTCGATCCTCGCCTGGCGGATGTCGGGCAGCTGCCAGGGGCCGGTGGCGACCATGCCCAGCCGGCCGGCGGCAAACGCCTGGTACATCTGCTCGCCACCCGGCTTGGGATCGACGTAGACACTTCTGTCCTTGGCGAGTGCGGCGAGCACCTCGAGGGACCGGACCCCGGGTTCACCGGCGAACCCGATCTCCCGCTTGCCCTCGGCGATGACCTCGCCGCCCAGATCCCAGATCATGGGCCACATCCGCCACACCGTGTCCTCGTCGCCCGCGGCGGGCCAGCCGGTGCCGAACGTGCCCCTGCCGCGGTCGGTCAGCTTCCTGGCCGTCTCGATGAAGTCCCGCCAGGTCCAGCCGGGTCCCGGCAGCTCAAGACCGGCCCGGCGGAAGAGGGCCTTGTTGCACACCACGGCCAGCGAGTCCAGCACCGCGGGCACCGCACGGACCACACCGTCGACCGTGACGCCCTCCCGGGCGGCGGGCCAGTACTGCTTCCACGGCACCCGCCCGGATTCCACGACCGTCGTCAGATCCGCCAGTTGGGGGCTTCTGGCGACGCTGGCCAGGTCGGAGCCGAAGATGTAGGCGACGTCGGGCGGCGATCCGGCGACGAGACCGGCCATCACCTTCTGAAGCATGTCGTCCGCCAGCACGCCGCCGCTCAGGTCGATCCGTATCTTCGGGTGGCCGCGGTGGAAGTCGGCCACGAGCCGCTTGACCGCTCGCAGGGCGGTGCTGGTCTGCCCGTGCCACACCTCGATGTGCACGGTTCCCCGGGAATCCACCCCCAGGCCCGTCCCGCATCCGGCCACGGCAGCACCCATGGCGCCGGTGAGCGCCATCGCCCCGCCGCCGCGCAGCACCCCACGCCGGGACGGACCGCCGCACACGGGAGGAGGGATACGCGAACGGTTCAGGCTCATCGCTGAGAGCTCCATGATCCGAGGGCACGGCCCCGCCTCGGTCACGGACAGCGACCTGGCGACTCGGGCCGGACTCACGGCGGAGCCGCATACCGGCTGGGCGTACCTCTGCCGCCGAGGATTCGACATCGGCGTGCCAGGGAGTAAACCGATCAGACCGAATCACGTCAAGAGCGTGAAACTGCTCAGTGTTGGCTTTGAACGCGCACAAGCAATCAGCGAGGGGATGTTCTTCGGCGGGCATCGCACCCGGAAACGGGCATATCGCCGCGCGGGGGCCTGTCGATTCCCGCGCGGCGAAGCCGCTAGATCCGCCGGAGCCCCACCAGCACGCGCTCCATCAGGGAGACGTCCGGTACGTCGCCCTCCGCGGAAGCCGTCCGGTGGACGGTGATCAGGCCGTGCTCGGCCATGTCGCCGAGCAGGACCTTGGCCACCCCCAGCGGCACCGAGAGCATGGCCGCCACCTCGGCCACCGACCGCGGCTCCTGGCACAGCATGATCACCGGGCGGTGGTCCGCATGGAGGGTGTCCATCGAGCGGTGGCCCAGCTCGGTGGTGGTCACCAGGGTCTCGACCTCGAAGTGGTGGTCGGACCTGGTCCGGCCGCCCGTCCACGAGTAGGCGCGGACCAGCGAGGCCGGGCCCTGGCCGGCCTCGTGCTCCGTGTCCCAGACCCCCGGCCGCTCCGGCTCCGAGGCCCCCCGCGAAAAGGTTTCCCCGGGGTCCTCGGGCCGGGCCTCTCCGCCCCGGCGGGACCGGGCGCCCTCCGGCGCCCCGTCGGACCGGGGCGGCTTCCGCCCGCGTCGCCCTTTGCCGAAGCTGAAGGCGTTGAGCACGTCGGCGAAGGTCTGTTCGTCCTCCGCCCCCTGTTCTCTCCCAGGTCCCTGCCCGGAAGGGCCTTCACCGGTGCTCATCATCTCCCCGTCCGGCCTATTGGGCTGCTGTCCGCTTCACGGCCCGCAGATTCAGTTCCTGGAGCTCGGCGCGGAGTTCCGGAGTCAGCATCTCGCCGACCTGATCGACCAGTACCGTCATCTCGTACGCCACCTGACCGATTTCGCAGTCCGGCGCCGCCAGCACCACGAGGCACGAGCCGTCCTTGATCGACATCAGGAGCATGTTCCCGAGCTCCATCTGGATCACGGAGGACCGCACATCACCGGTGTCCATGCACTGGGCAGCGCCCTGGATCAGGCTGATGGCCCCGGCGGCAATGGTGGCGACCTGCTCAGCCCGATCGGCCGCCAGCCCGTCCGACGCGGTGAGCAACAGCCCGTCGGCCGAGACCACCACGGCGCACGCCACATTGGGCACACGCTCGGTGAAGTTGGTGACCAGCCATCCGAACTGGCTCACCTCCCGCAGCTGGGGTGAGGTCATGGGTTCTTCCTGTCCATCTTCGCTGAGACCTTATGTCTCGTCGCGTCCGTCGGGCTGAGCCCGCCGGATGCCCGACTGGTAATTGCTGAGGAACGAATGGGTACGGCCGGCGTTCCGCCGCGCGGCGGCGTCGTCCGGGGCGGCGCGCGGCGCGGGCCGCTCCCCGGTGGCGCGCGGCTTCTCCCGGTCCGCCGCCTGGCCTTGGCGCGGCACCCGCCGGGGCAGCCCGGCCTGGGTGACACCGCCCGCCTCGGCGGCGCCGGGCCGCTCGTGGACGATCTGGCCGGGCTCGTCCGCGGGGTCCGGCCGGCTCTCGTCGGGGGGGCCGGACGGAGCGGGGTCGGGCCGCCGGAAGGCGGCGGACGCCGAGCGGTCCGCCGGCTCCCGGCCGTCGGTGTGCCCCTCGTCGTGGGAGTCCGCCGGTGCCGTCTCGGGCGACGCGAACCATGGCGAGGGGGCGCCGTCCGGGGCGGTCGGACGCGAACGCGGCGGGGGGATCACGGGCTGCCCCGGCGGCTGTGCGGTGCGGCGGTCCGCGGGCGTTCCGCCGTCGCCGGGCAGGGCGCCGTTCTTCTCCGGTGCGCCGTCGCCGACCGAGGTGGGATGGCCCGGCTTGGCGGGGTGACCGGGCTTGGCCGGGTGGCCGGGCCTTACCGGGTTCCGGCGCGGCAGTCCGCCGGTCTGCTGGGGATCCGTGAACGCCCGCGAGGAGCCGGGACGGGTCGGCAGGGAGCGGCCCGCGTGCTCGGACGCGGCCGGGGCATCACCGGCGCGCAGCGCGCGGGGGTTGTCGGGCACACGGCGCGGCAGAGGCGCCGCCGGGGCGCCGCCGAGCTCACGGTGCGGCCGTGCCGGCTCGGATGTCCTGGCGGAGGTCTTCCGGACGGGCAGCGAGCTCTCCCGGCCCGCGATGGCGGGTTTCTCACCGAGCATCAGCCTGGCCGGTACGAGCACGCCCGCGCGCAGCCCGCCACCGGTATCCCGCTCCGAGGTCAGCTCCACGGTGACGCCGTGGCGACGGGCCAGCCGACCGACGACGGTCAGGCCCATCTGCCGGGACGTAGGTACCTCCACGGATGCGTCCGCCGCTACACGACGATGAGCCTTGGCCAATTCGGCACCGCTCATCCCAAATCCCTCGTCGCGAACCTCGATCAGTGCGGAACCATCCAGTTGCAGTGTATTACTGACGGTCACCTGGGTCTCCGGCGGGGAGAACGCGGTGGCGTTGTCCAGCAGCTCAGCGATCATTCGCGCCAGGTCACCGGCAGCGTACCCGATCACCTCGGCGGTGGGAACGGGCTCCACCACCACCCGGCGGTAGTGCTCGATCTCGGAGACCGCGGCGCGCAGCACACTGTCCAGCTGCACCCGCTGCTCGGAGGGGCGGACCGGGGTGCTCCCGCACAGGACCATCAGGTTCTCGTTGTTGCGGCGCATCCGGGTCGCCAGGTGGTCCAGCTTGAAGAGGCTGGCCAGCTGGTCCGGGTCCTCTTCGTGCGATTCGAGCTGCTCCATCAGGCGCAGCAGCCGGTCCACCAGGCTCTGGCTGCGCCGGGAGAGGTTGACCAGGGTGTCGCGCAGGTCGCCGCGGAGCGCGGCCTGTTCGGCGGCCAGCCGCACGGCCTGGCCGTGCACCGCGTCGAAGGCCCTCGCGAGCTGCCCGAACTCCTCGGTGGTGTGGACCGGCACGGCGCTGATCGAGGTGCTGGACGCCTCGCCCTCGCGGATGCTGGACACCGCCTCCGGGAGCCGGTGCTCGGCCACGTCGAGCGCGGTGGAGCGCAGCACGGTCAGCGACCGCAGCAGATGGCGGGCGATGGCGATGCCGATGGCGAAGGCGAGCAGGAGCACGGCGAAGAGCAGCACGGACTCCGCACCGGCCCGGTCGCTGGTCTCGTCCTGGAGCTTGGCGGAGGTAGCGCGGAGCCGTTCGGCGAGCCGCTTCTCCACCGTGTTGATGAGGCTTCCCTGCGCCTCCGAACTGCGGTGCCAGGTGCGGTCGGAGAACGGCGGGGCGTCGGCGGAGTTCCGCCCGGCGTTCGGCGAGCCCGCCTGGGACAGCACGGCGTCCAGCAGCTTGGTTCGCCGTTCGACCTCCGGGCCGGTGACCGTGCGGTCGTAGGCGCGCTGGTCCGCCGCGGTGGCCACGGCGCGGAAGTCGCTCAGCTTGTCCCGCATGCGGATGTCGGACTCCTGGAGCGCCCTGATGAGCTTGGGGTCTTCCAGCCTGCCGGGCTGGGGCGCCACCATGACGATCACATGCTGGAGGTGGACCTGCTCCTGGACCATCTCCAGGTCGTACAGCGCGCTGGCCGGTCCGGACAGCTCGGCGTCACCGAACCCGCTGCCCAGCGCCTGGTCCAGGTCGAGCAGGCTGTTGATGACCTTGCTGTACTCGGTCACCGCGGTCCATGAGCCCAGGTCCTTGGAGGTCACCCGCTTGCGCAGGTCGGGCAGTCCGTCCAGGAGCTTGGAGGCGTCGCGGTAGCGGTTGGCCGAGACCCCCTTCAGACCGTGGGTCCGCTGCGTGGTGCGGATGACGGCGGCCTGAGCTCGGTCCACGCGCCGGGTCTGCTGCCGGAGCATGGCCGGATCGGCCATTCCACCGCCGCCCAGCCGCTCGGCCGACAGGGTGCGCTCCATCTGTAGATCGCCGATCAACGGCCGCAGTCCGGCGCGCAGCTTGACCAGTCGCTGCACGTCCGCGTACGTGTTGGCGCGCTCGACGTCGCGCTGGATCTGCACGACGCCCAAGGCCACGGCGAGCAGAGCGGGCACCACCAGAACGGCGCCCAGCTTCACCGGCAGCCGCCAGTTGCGCCACTCCACGACGCCGGCCCACCACGACGGCGAGCGGTCGCGCGCGGCCGCATGCCTGCCCGGGGTCATGAGGCGCGCTCCGCGCTCGGACCGGCTTGCCCACAGGGATGTATCACGATGCCGTTTCTCCTGGGATTTCCCCGGATGGGGAAAGTCGAACGCCCGGCAGGCGCGCCGGCCCATCGCTTCGGCGATGCGCCGGCGCGCCTGCCTTTACTCGAACAACTTGCTGCTTTTCTCCGCCAGTTGATAGAGGCCGTACAGAAACGGCACCGCCACCCACAGCCATGCCACGACCATCACCACGGGGGAACCCGCCTTGGTCGCGTTCGTCGAAGGGCCGTCCGCGTCAGTCACCGGTTTACCGCCTCTCTGCCGGAATGGGATCGGGTGTTTCCTCCGGGGGCGCCGACTCCTCCCGGGCCGCGGGCTCCGGCTCATGGAACTTCGGATTCACCGGACGTACCAGCTCGTTCGCGATGAAGCCGATCACGAGCAGACCCATCATCAGCGAGAACGAGAAGGTGTAGAGAGCCGGACCGGAACGCCCGTCCTCATGCGCGGAATCCGCGATGGAATCGACGATGAGCGGTCCGGCGACCCCGGCGACCGACCACGCGGTCAGCAGCCGGCCGTGGATCGCTCCGACCTGGTACGTGCCGAACAGGTCCTTGAGATAGGCCGGAACGGTGGCGAAGCCACCGCCGTAGAACGACAGGATCACCATCGTCGAGGCGACGAACAGCGCGGTGCTGCTGTCCTTCTCGAGCATGATGGTGAGGTAGAGCAGGGCTCCGGCGCCCAGGTACAGCCGGTAGATGTTCTTCCGGCCGACCACGTCGGAGACCGAGGACCACACGAAGCGACCGGCCATGTTGGCCAGGGACAGCAGCGCGACAAACCCGGTGGCGGCGCTCGCGCTCACCGGACTCGCGGTGTCGTGGAAGAAGTCCTGGATCATCGGGGCGGCCTTCTCCAGGATCCCGATACCAGCAGTAACGTTCATGCACAGCACGACCCAGAGCAGCCAGAACTGCGGCGTCCGCACCGCGTTCCTGGCCGATACGTTCGCGGTGGTCACGAGCGGCTTGCCCGCGTCGACGCGGGGCGTCCAGCCGGCCGGCCGCCAGCCCTCCGGCGGCACCCTCACCAGCACCACGCCCAGCGACATGAACACGGCGTAGGCCAGGCCGTGCACCAGGAACGTCTTGGCGATGCCGCTGGTGTCACTGCCGAACGCCTTGAGCATCTCCGTCGACCAGGGAGAAGCGATCAGCGCGCCACCGCCGAAACCCATGATCGCCGTACCGGTGGCCATGCCCGGCCGGTCCGGGAACCACTTCATCAAGGTGGACACCGGTGCGATGTACCCGATCCCGAGGCCGACTCCGCCGATGCCGCCGTAGCCGAGAACGACCAGCCAGTAATTGCGGGTGGCGACGCCGAGCGCGGCGACCAGGAAGCCGGTCGAGAAGGCCACGAGCGCCACGAACATGGCCCAGCGCGGCCCTTTTCGCTCCACCAGCGTTCCCCCGAACGCGGCGGAGAGGCCGAGCACCAGAATGCCGATCTGGAACGGGAGGGCGCTGGCCGTTCCCGAGATGTCTAGGGAATCTTCCAGGGGTATCTTAAAGACGCTCCAGGCGTACGCCTGGCCGATGGAGAAGTGGATCGCAAGCGCCGCCGGAGGAATCAGCCAACGATTCCAGCCCGCGCCTGCCACGATGCGAGAGCGGTCGAGGAAACCCACAGATCAACCTACCTCCGGCTTCTTGAGAACACCCCCGCAGACTGCATTCCTTGTCCCATCCAAACACCTCGGGGGAGGGAGTGGCGAGCCGGGGGCTGCCGTCATATGCCAACGGCAGACGCGCTGCCCAGGCGGCATGCTCACCGCACTCATGCTCGCGCACGATGGGACGTTCTACCCGAGGTGAGGTTCTACCAGTGGCGACACTTGGGACACAACGCCGGGTGCCGAAATGTCCTCAAGGCGCAACCTGGGACACTCGCTGTCAACCTGACACCAAGTCAAAATGGACAACACGGGAAGGTGAGACAAACCATTGGTTCAGCGACCTCTCCCACCATATTCGAGATGGCCACGAAGCCGGACGCACACCCTGACATGTGCCAACCTGCGCCGGTGAGGAGCAGGGTGCCACGTTGACTGCGTCCGGCGCCTTACTACACTTGCCGCGTCAAGGGCCCGCCGGTTGCCCTTCCCTGACGCCCGGGCGCGGGCGCCCCCGAACCGACGTTTTCGTCAGAAAAACCCCGGAGAAAACCATGAATAAATCGGTGCGATCACCCGCTTCCTTGCCATCCGAGCGGGCCACCGGAACGGGGTTCGCCGATCGCGGTGATGACATCGGGGAGCCCGACTTCGAGGCGATCCAGCAGAGCCCGGAGTTCAAACTCCTGCGCAAGAGACTGCTCTGGTTCATCTTCCCGATGAGCGCGTTCTTCTTGTGCTGGTACATGACCTTCGTTCTCTTCTCGGCCTACGACCACGACTTCATGAGCCGCAAGCTGTTCGGCGCGCTCAACACCGGCACCGTTTTCGGTCTGCTTCAGTTCGTGACGACCATGGTGATCGTCCTGACATACCGGCGCTTCGCGCGCAAGAAACTTGATCCCCAGGTGGACACGATCCACGAGCTGGCGGGAGTCGGCAAGGAATGACAGTGCAGATCGCAGCCCGCACGACCGGCAGCCCGATAATCAACCTGAGCGTCTTCTTCGCTTTCGTCGTCATCACGCTGTTCGTCGTCTACAAGGCCACCAACAGGAATTCGACCACCTCCGACTACTACGCCGCGGGCAGCGCCTTCAGCGGCGTCCAGAACGGCATCGCCCTCTCCGGCGACTTCCTCTCCGCCGCCTCGTTCCTCGGCATCTCGGGAGCGATCGCCGTCCACGGCTACGACGGGTTCCTCTACTCCGTGGGGTGGCTGGTGGCCTGGCTGGTCGCCCTCCTGCTCGTCGGTGAACGGCTCCGCAACACCGGGCGGTTCACGGTCGGCGATGTGATGGCTTACCGCATGAAGCAGCGCCCGGTGCGCGCGGCGGCGGCCAACGCCACCCTGGTGATCACGTTCTTCTACATGCTCGCCCAGATGGCCGGCGCGGGTGGTCTGATCGCCCTGCTGCTCAATGTGCACAGCAAGGGCGGGCAGGCCCTCATCATCACCGGCGTCGGCCTCGTGATGGTCTTCTACGTCCTGGTGGGCGGCATGAAGGGCACCACCTGGGTGCAGATCATCAAGGCGGGCCTGCTGCTGATCTGCGTGACCTTCATGAGTGTGTTCCTGCTCGGCAAGTTCGGGTTCAGCCTCTCGGCGATCCTTGACCAGGCGTCCCAGAACAGCCCGCTGGGCGCGGAACTGCTCAACCCGGGCGGCTGGTACGGCAGGAACGCGATGGACCAGCTCGACTTCGTCTCGCTCTCCCTGGCGCTGGTCCTCGGCATCTCCAGCCTGCCGCACGTGCTGATGCGCTTCTACACCGTGCCGGACGCCAAGGAGGCCCGGCGCTCGGTGGTGTGGTGCTCCTGGTCGATGTTCATCTTCTATCTGTCGATCCTGCTCGTCGGGTACGGCGCCACCGCGCTGGTCGGTTCGGACAAGATCGTGAAGGCGCCCGGCGGCGAGAACTCCGCCGCTCCCCTGCTCGCCTTCGAGATCGGCGGTGCGATGCTCCTGGGCATCGTCTCCGCGGTCGCCTTCGCCACGATCCTGGCGGTGGTGGCCGGGCTGACCCTGGCCGCCTCGGCCTCGTTCGCCCATGACGTGTACGCCAATGTCATCCGGAGCGGAAAGGCCGATCCGCGGTCCGAGATCCGGGTCGCCCGTCTGACGGCGCTCGTGATCGGCTTCCTGGCCATCCTCGGCGGCATCGTCACCAACGGCCAGAACGTCGCGTTCCTGGTGTCGCTGGCGCTGGCGCTCGCCGCGTCCGCCAATCTGCCGACGATCCTCTACACGCTGTTCTGGAAGCGTTTCAACACGACCGGGACGCTGTGGAGCATCTACGGCGGGCTGGTGTCCGGCCTGGTGCTCATCATCTTCTCCCCGGCCATCTCGGGCAGTTCCACGTCCATCATCAAGGGCGTGGACTTCCACTGGTTCCCGCTCACCAACCCCGGCCTGGTGTCCATTCCGCTCTCCTTCCTCTGCGGCTTCCTCGGCACGGTCTTCAGCAAGGAGCCCGCGGACCCCAAGAAGCAGGCGGAGATGGAGGTGCGGTCGCTGACCGGCATCGGTTCGAAGGCATAAGCCGACAGGGCCGTGGGCGGCCGGAGCCGCCTACGGCCGACGGGCCGTTCCGGGGGTGGTTTCGGTATCCCTCCGGACCTCCGACGGAACGAGCCGCTCCGAGGAGCTCGGCGCCGCCGACCGGCCGCGCGCGGGCACCTTCGAGCCGTCCCGGGGGCTGGACGTCTCGCTCCCGGGCCCGCGACCGCGGCGCTGACTGGCGGACCCGGACGGCGCCGAGGGGCGGGGCGACACCGAGGGACCGCCGGAAACCGACGGAGGCGGGGGCGTCGTACGGCCGGTCGCGGGGGGCGGGGCCAGCGGGACCGTCGGGCGCGCGGGTGGCTCGGGCGCCGACTGGCGGAGCGGCAGCGCGATGAGAGCGGCCACGGCGCAGGACACCCCGACCCCGGCCGCGGTGCGGAGGAGCTTGCGGCGGGTCGCGGCACGGCGGATCGCCTCGTATCGCCCGGGCGGCGGGCCGAGGTGGTCGGAGGGGGGTCGCAGGATCACCGCGAGGGGGTCGTCGGGCTCCCGCTCGGGGCCGATGTGCTCCGGCTCCGGGCCCATGTGCTCCGGCTCCGGGCCGTTGTGCTCCGGGCCGTTGTGCTCCGGGCCGTCCTCAAAGCGTGGGGTCAAGGCTTCTCCTCAGGTGGACGCGGAGCAGTTCCCGGGCCGCGTGGAGGTCGGCCTTGACGGTTCCTTCCTTGCGCCCGGTCAGCACGGACACCTCCCGGATCGGCATGTCAGCGTAGTAGTGCAGCAGGATCGGGACGCGCAGCCGTTCCGGCAGCGACTGCACGAGCAGGCGCACCGACGGGTCGGACTGTTCGGTGTGGGGGCGGACGGCGGCTTCCGTGGTGGCGCGGCGCATGGCCCTGCGCTCGCGCTCCACCTTGCGCCAGTGGTCCCGGACGAGATTGGCCGCGGTGACGTAGAGGAACCCGCGGGGCTCCTCCACGGACGTCCAGCGGGCCCAGAGCCGGGTGAACGCCTCGGAGGCGATCTCATGGGCCGTCTCGTCGTCGTCGACGAGACGTCGGCACCAGCCGGCCAGGCGCGGGTAGAGGGCGGCGAACAGCTCGGACGCCGCCCTGTCACGGGACCGTTTCAACGCACTCCATGGTCGCGACGGCACTCGGCCGTGAGGGCACTTCGAAGAGGAGGATCCCGGGCCGCCGGGGTGGGTTCCCTGGGCCCGGGATCCGGGGTGGGTCAGGGGCCGTCGGAGGTCAGCGCGGCGAAGACGATCACGTTGTCGAGATAGCCGTCGCCGGAGCGCGGGCCGCCGCAGGTGATCAGCCGCAGTTCCGGGCGGTCCACGTCCCCGTAGACCTCGTCCGCCGGGAACTCCGCCTTGGCGACGGTCCGTACGGCGCTGACGGCGAACCGTGCCGCCGTGCCGTTCTCCAGGCGCGCCTCGATCCGGTCGCCCCGGCGCAGCCGCGCCAGGTGACGGAAGACCCCGTCGCCGTAGGCGCCGACCGTGACATGGCCGAGGATGACGGACGGGCCGAGCTGCCCCGGTGTCGGCGAGTGCCGGTACCAGCCCGCGCGGTCGTGGGCCGTGACCGGCGGGACCGCCACGCTCCCGTCCGGCGCCAGCCCCAGCCGGATGACCGGGGTGTCGACGCCGATGGCCGGGATCCGCAGCCCCACCGGGACCGAACGCCCAAGGGGACGCGCCGCCCGCACGGGGGTCGGCGGTGGCGTCCTCCCGGAGTGCGGTGCGGCCGTGGTCCGCCCGGCCGGGTGGCCGCCGCAGCCCGCGAGCAGCGAGGCCATCGCCGCGGTGGCGAAGGCGCGCCTGGAGAACGGGGTCATGCCCCGGTCGCCCGCCGGCGCCGGACGACGAGGACCGCCGCGCCGCCCGCGGCGAGCACCGCGGCGGCGCCCCCGCCGATCAGCGCGCCCTCGTTCTGGGACGACTCGGAGGACCCGGCCGTCACTCCGGTGTTCGGCGCGCCCTTCGGCACGACGGCGACCTGGCCGCGGTCCCGCTTCTGGGCCGGTTCCTCCCTCGGGGCCGGGGCGGCGGAGGAGGGCGCGCGGGTCGGCGCCTCGCTCGGGACCGGGCTGGCGGAGGCCGCGGGGGTGCGGCGGGGGGCGGGGGTCGCGTCGTCGGCGAACGCGGGCACGGTGGTCGCCAGTACGGCGGTGCACGCGAGGGTCATCGCGCTGAGGACAGTGCGGCGCATGGAGTCGCTCTCTTTCGTCGGCCCGCCCGGCCGTTCGGCGGGCTGGGTTACGGATCGAGCGGAGAGACGAGGCAGCGGCGAGGCGCGTTGCAAAGAGATGGCAAAGCGTGTTCATCGGCCCTGCCGGGACCGGCGTTCGGGCGGAAAGACGTCCAGGCCGGTCCGTGCGGACCGGCCTGGACGGGGTGCTCGGAGCGGATCAGACGAGGTCGAACCGGTCCAGGTTCATGACCTTGACCCACGCCGCGACGAAGTCGTGCACGAACTTCTCCTTGGCGTCGTCGCTCGCGTAGACCTCCGCGAGGGCGCGCAGCTCGGAGTTGGAGCCGAAGACGAGGTCGGCACGGGTGCCGGTCCACTTGACCGCGCCCGAGGCGTCACGGCCCTCGAACGTGGTCTGGTCCTCGGAGGTGGACTTCCAGGTCGTGCCCAGGTCGAGCAGGTTGACGAAGAAGTCGTTGGTGAGCTTGCCCGGGGTCTCGGTGAGGACGCCGTGCTTGGACCCGTTGTGGTTCGCGTCCAGCACGCGCAACCCACCGACCAGGACGGTCATCTCGGGGGCGCTCAGGGTGAGCAGGTTCGCCCGGTCCAGCAGCAGGTACTCGGCGGGCAGGCGGTTGCCCTTGCCGACGTAGTTGCGGAACCCGTCGTACGTCGGCTCCAGCGCGGCGAACGACTCGGCGTCGGTGTGCTCGTCACCCGCGTCGACACGGCCCGGGGCGAAGGCCACCTCCACGTCGACACCGGCGTCCTTGGCGGCCTTCTCCACGGCGGCGGAGCCACCGAGGACGATCAGGTCGGCCAGGGAGACCTTCTTGGCGCCGGAGTTGAACTCGCCCTGGATGGCCTCCAGGGTGTGCAGGACCTGCGCCAGCTCGTCCGGGTTGTTGACCTCCCAGCCGCGCTGCGGCTCCAGGCGGATCCGGGCTCCGTTGGCGCCACCGCGCTTGTCGCTGCCGCGGAACGAGGCGGCGGACGCCCAGGCGGTGCCGACCAGCTGCGAGACGGTCAGACCGGAGTCGAGGATCTTGGCCTTGAGCGCCGTGACATCGGCGGCGTCGATGGCCTCGCCCTCGGCCTCGGGCAGCGGGTCCTGCCACAGCAGGGTCTCCGCCGGGACCTCCGGGCCGAGGTACAGCGACTTCGGGCCCATGTCGCGGTGGGTCAGCTTGTACCAGGCGCGGGCGAAGGCGTCCGCGAACTCCTGCGGGTTCTCGTAGAACCGGCGGGAGATCGGCCCGTAGATCGGGTCGAGCTTCAGCGAGAGGTCCGTGGTGAGCATCGTCGGGCGCTGCTTCTTGTTCGGGTCGAAGGCGTCCGGGACGATCTCCGGGGCGTCCTTGGCCACCCACTGGTTGGCGCCGGCCGGGCTCTTGGTGAGCTCGTACTCGTACTCGAAGAGGTTCTTGAAGAACCCGTTGCTCCACTGGGTGGGGGTGGTGGTCCAGGTGACCTCGAGGCCACTGGTGATGGCGTCCTTGCCCGCGCCCGTGCCGTGGGTGCTCTTCCAGCCGAGGCCCAGCTGCTCCATCGGAGCGGCCTCCGGGTCCGGGCCGACGGCGTCCGCGGGGCCCGCGCCGTGGGTCTTGCCGAAGGTGTGGCCACCGGCGATGAGGGCGACGGTCTCCTCGTCGTTCATCGCCATCCGGCGGAAGGTCTCACGGATGTCGCGGGCCGCGGCGATCGGGTCCGGGTTGCCGTTGGGGCCCTCCGGGTTGACGTAGATCAGACCCATCTGGACGGCGCCGAGCGGGTTCTCCAGCTCGCGGTCGCCGGTGTAGCGCTCATCGCCGAGCCAGGTGGTCTCCGGGCCCCAGTAGACGTCCTCCTCGGCCTCCCAGACGTCCGCACGGCCACCGCCGAAGCCGAAGGTCTCGAAGCCCATCGTCTCCAGGGCGACATTGCCGGTGAGGACCATGAGGTCGGCCCAGGAGATGGACTGGCCGTACTTCTTCTTGACCGGCCACAGCAGACGGCGGGCCTTGTCGAGGCTCGCGTTGTCCGGCCAGCTGTTGAGCGGGGCGAAGCGCTGCTGACCGGCACCGGCGCCGCCGCGGCCGTCGCTGATGCGGTAGGTGCCGGCGCTGTGCCAGGCCATGCGGATCATCAGCGGGCCGTAGTTGCCGAAGTCGGCGGGCCACCAGTCCTGCGAGGTGGTCAGCACCTCGGCGATGTCCCGCTTCACCGCCGCGAGGTCGAGGGCCTGGAACGCCTCGGCGTAGTCGAACTCCTCACCCAGCGGGTTGGTCGCCGGGGGGTTCATGGCGAGGATCTTCAGATTGAGCCGGTCCGGCCACCACTGACGGTTGCCGCCGCCCTGCGTGGGGTGGGGAGCACGCCCGTGTGCGACCGGGCAGCCCCCCGCTTCCTCTGTCTTCGGGTCTACGACGATTGCCTCATGGTTCTCGGACATGGAAATCCTTCCACGCTAGGGCGGATCATGGTGCTCAGGAACTGGTGGCGGTGGAACAGTCGGGGCACTGGCCCCAGTAGATGACCTCGGCCTCGTCGACCGAGAAGCCGTGGTCATCGGACGCGGTCAGGCAGGGTGCCTCACCGGCGGCGCAGTCGACATCGGCGACGGCACCACACGACCGGCATACGACGTGGTGGTGGTTGTCCCCGACGCGTCCTTCGAACCGGGCCGGGTTGCCGGCCGGTTCGATGCGGCGTACGAGGCCCGCCGCGGTCATCGCGTGAAGGGCCTCGTACACGGCCTGGAGGGAGATGTGGCCGACACGGTCGCGCACCCCGGAGGCGATCGCCTCGACCCCGAGGTGATCACCGTCCCGGACGGTCTCCAGCAAGGCGACCCGGGCGGCCGTCACCCGCAGGCCGGCACCGCGCAGCTCCTCGGCAGTGGTCGGAGTCTGGGATGCGGTCATGGGCCAGAACCTACCCGCACAAACACGAACGCTACAAGGAAACGAGCCGTTAAAGTCTAGCGCCGCGGGTAAAATTTTTGTCCCGATTCAGCCCGATTTTCCGATTAGAGCCCTCAGAGGCGCTTGGCGCTGCGGAACAGCCCGGCGTAGAAGCCATTGCCGTCGATGCGGGAGACACCGCCGTTGTCCCCGATGGTGGGGCCGTTCTGCTCCTTGCGGCTGGAGACGAAGACGCGGTGGCCGTCGGTGTCCAGCCCCAGGTAGAGGGCGACATGGTCCATATGATCGCCGGTGCGGTGGTCCATCTTGAAGAACAGCAGGTCACCGGGTTGGAGAACGTCGATATTGGTGGGCCGGGTGTACCAGGGGCCGGGGCCCTGGATCTTGATCACATCGACGCCGACCTTGGAGCGGGCCATGCCGTTGGCGGTGCGCGGCAGGCCGTCGCCGAGGGAGTTGCTCGCCATCAGGGGGTAGCGGGCCCGGTAGCCCATGACCATGCGGATGAAGCCGGAGCAGTCCAGCGCCCGGTAGCGCTCCTTGCGCGCGGCCATCGTGGTGCCGTCGCGGAAGGTGTAGGAGATGCCCAGGTAGTCGTAGAAGTCGTTCTGCTCCAGCCGGTCCACACCGTCCGGTTTGAACGGCCCGAAGACCGCGTCGCCCGCGTACGGGATGCCCTGGGCGTCCTTCTTGACCGGTGCGCCCGTCACGTACTGGAACGCGATCGCGAACAGGTCCTCCTTCTTGCTGCCGTAGTTCTCCTTGAACCAGTCCTTGAACCACTGCTCCTTCTCGGCGCCCTCGGCCCACGGCTCCGGCATCAGCCGCACCCAGTCCTCGGTGATCACCTTGGACTTGGTGTTGGCGGGCTCGCTGAAGGTGCGGGAGGGGCCGCGCAGGGTGGCGGTGCGGGCGTGGTCGGTGAAGGTGGCGAGGATCTGGCCGTTGTCGCCGCGCAGGATGGTGCGGGCGGGGTTCTTCAGCCGCTCCCAGGTCTGCTTGCCGCTCTGCTGGCCGGTGCCGTTCTCCAGGTTCGGCTCGTCGATGACGGCCTGGGTGGCGGGCGTCTTGTCCTGCTCGTCCTTCCTGAGCTCCACGGTCAGATAGCCGCTGGCGCCGAGCAGCGCGAGCACGGTGACGGCGTGCAGTACGGGGCGTTTCTTCTTCGCTGGCATGGGATCGGCTCCGGTGGTGGGTCAGGCGGACGGCATGACGCCGAGGAGGATTCCGGCGGTGAGGACGACATAGGCCATCAGCGTCACCGACCCGGTGGACAGCAGGGTGGCCCCCCTGGGCTGGCGGACCAGCTGGTAGGCGATCAGGCCGGGGACGATGAAGCCGAGGGTCTGGTTCGCGTACATCAGCGGGAACTCGATCGACAGGATGATCATCACGGTCGCCTGGAGGGTCACGCCGAGCAGCACGACCGCGGCGAAGAGCCGCTTGCCGTAGAGGATCACGTACTTCTGCATCAGCAGCGTGCCCACATAGGTGAGCACCGTGACACCGACGACCATGGCGGCCCGCTGGAGATCCTCGACGAGGGTCAGCGCCAGCCAGCCCGGGGTGATCATGCCGCCGGGCGAGAGGTTGGTGGTCAGGTAGCAGACCAGCGAGAAGAGCAGCCCGATCGCGATGCCGATGGCGGCGATCTCAGGGGTGAGGACGGAGGGGATCAACGCTGCTGCTCTCCTGGGTTCTGCCACTGCTGGGAGTCGTCGGCGGGCGGGGTGGGCGGGACCCGCGGCTCGAACAGGCCGCGGGGCTGCGGGGCATCGCTGGACCGCGGGGTGTCGGGGGTCGGTACCACCGCGGGCCAGGGCTCCCGGGAGCCCTGGTCGGGTGCCGTCCGCGGGTACGGCAGCTCGGGGGTGCGCTGATGCGGTACGCGCACCTGGGACGCGTACCGGTTCTCGTACGCCTCCGGGTACCCCTGGTAGGGGTCCAGGCGGGGCGCGTACAGCTGGACCGTGTCCACGTACTCGACATGGCGCTCGCCGCCCGCCGGTGCGGTCGGTGCCGCCGGTGTGTCATCGGCGCTCTCGTCGGGCGGCAGCTCGGCGAGGTGCTCCAGGAGGATCTCGCCCTGGCCGTGGATGTTGCCGATGGCGACCAGGGAGGAGTCGGGGCCGAGGCGGCCGAGCAGCTCGGCCATGAACTCCTCGGGATCCCGGCGGTCGCCGCCGAGGTCGACCGCGCGGTCCCGGTACTGGGCCGGGATGGCGTCGATGGCGGACTTGGCCGGGTGGCCGATCACGAAGACCTGCTCCGGGTCGAGGTCGGGGATGATCTCGCCCATCTGGCCGTTGCGCTCGACCCGGTCGGGACGGCAGTTGATGACCACGTTGAGCGGGCGGTGGATGGCGCCGAGGTCGAGCAGCTGGTTGATGTTCATCAGCGTCGACTCGGGGTCGTTGGCCGCGAAGACGTTGGCGAAGCGCAGCTTCTTGCCGTCCTCGGTGGCGTACCGCTCGACGGAGAGGACGCCGGGGTCCGGCGGTGCGTCGTACATGCCCTGGAGGGCGGTCGCGCGGTCGACGCCCACCAGCTCGGCGACGGTGAGCGCGATGGCCACGTTCTCCTTGAAGGTGAACCAGCTGAAGCCGCGCAGCTCCTCGTCGCTGACCGTCGTGGGGTCGGCGTAGATCAACTGGCAGTTCCGGGCGTCCGCCTCCTCCTGGAGGATGTGGAAGCGGTCCTGCTCGGCGGTGACGCAGATGCCGTTCTCCGGCATGGACCGGCACAGTGACCGCGCCACGTCGTCCAGCGTGGGGCCCATCTCGGCGAGGTGGTCCTCGCGGACGTTGCACAGCACGCCGATGGTGGAGCGGATCAGCTTGGACTGGTTGATCTCCTGGAGCGCCGGCATGACCGCCATGCACTCGATGACGAGCGCGTCCGGGTCGTAGGCGGCGGCGCGGCGCACGATGCCGATCTGCTCGACCACGTTGGCGATGCCGAACTTGCGGTAGACGGGCTCCTCGGTGGCGTCCGGGTGGATGAAGCGGGCCGCCGTACCGGTGGTCTTGGCCACGGTGGTCAGCCCGCCGCCGCGCAGGGCGCCCGCGCACAGCCGGGTGATGGAGGACTTGCCGCGGATGCCGTTGACCAGGACCCGGGTGGGGATCACATCGAGGTTGGTCTGGTGCCGCCGCTGTTCGACGATGCCGGCGATCAGCAGGACGGCCTCGCACACCACGAGCACGGTGTAGAGGAAGAGCACGGTGGGGCCTCAGTTCCTTCCGACGCCGGCGGGAGTCCGGCTGCCGCCGTCCCGTTTGCGGGGCTGTCCCTGGAGCTGCTGCCGGATCAGCTCCAGGCTGCGGACCACGGCGCCGACCTCGTCGTGGTGGCGTGGGAACAGCACGGTCTTGCGGTCTCCCGCGGCGAGCGCCTCGGCCTGTCCGGCCAGGGCGCGCAGGGGCCGTACGACGACGATGTGCAGCCAGCCCAGGCAGGCGGCCGCGGCGGTCAGCCCCAGCAGACCGGCCAGCACGGTCCGGTTCTGGAGGCTGTACTCGGGGATCGCCAGGCCCGAGGCGGGCTGCCAGCTGGCCAGGGACCACTGGAGCGACTTGGCCGCGCCGCCGCCGCTGAACGGCGCGGCGGCCGCGACCCGTACCGTGCCGCCGCGCTGGACGGTGGCGCCTGCCTGCTTGGTGGCGAGCAGCGAGGTCATGTGCGAGGGCGCCTTCTCGAAGGCGATGTAGCCGGAGTCGCCGCCGATGACCCGGCCCTTGGCGTCCACGACGCGGACCTCGCCCATGCCCTGACGGCCCAGCAGCGCGTTGACGAACTCGATGCGGAACTCGCCGACGACGGCGGCGCCGCCCCGGCCGGGCGCCTGGGCGGTCGCGGTGACCACGGGCTTCTTGCCGCCCTCGCCGGTCACCTCGATGGCCTGCTTCGAGGGCCCCTTCCCGTCCTCGTGGTGGGGGCCGTCACCGGCCCGCGCGAGGATCTCGCCGTCGGCGCCGAGGACGTACATCGACTGGTAGCGGTCGTGGTCCTGCATGGTGCGCTCCAGGACCTTCTTCATGTCCTCGGGCGTGGTGCGGTCCCCGAT
Source organism: Streptomyces javensis (assembly GCF_039525925.1). Classification (NCBI taxonomy): domain Bacteria; kingdom Bacillati; phylum Actinomycetota; class Actinomycetes; order Kitasatosporales; family Streptomycetaceae; genus Streptomyces; species Streptomyces javensis. The sequence goes on from NZ_BAAAIF010000017.1 coordinate 104,844, forward strand.
CAGGGCGGCGACCGCGGAGAGGTCGGCGTGGCCCTCGTTGAGCGCGCGGCGCACCCGGTCGCTGAGGGTGACGGTGCGGGACTTCTGGTCGTGGACGAGCTGGACCGGGACCTTGACGGAGGAGTCGGCGCGGTTGAGCACCAGCATCAGCGGGACCGACCAGACGAGCAGCAGGACGGCGCAGACGGCGAGCAGGGCACGGGCGCCCAGGCCCTTGCGCACGGCCGGGGCCGGGGCGTCGGCGGGCTCGCCCTGGAGCTGCTGGCGCAGCCGCTCGAGGGCGGCGCCCACCCGCGCGGCCTCGCCGGCCCTGGGCACGCTCACCGGGCGGGCGAGGTCGCCGCGGGTGAGGCGGCGGCTCTCCAGGAACAGCCGGATCAGCGGGCGTTGCACGGTGCCCAGCAGCACCATCACCGCGAGCCCGCCGATGAGCAGCAGGGCGCCGGCGGCGGCCACGCCGAAGGCGGGGCGGGTGATCTGGGAGACCTTGGCGGAGACGTCGACCTGGGTGACGACGGTCAGCCCAAGGCTGCTGGCGGTGGTGGGCTCACCGGGCTGGGGCGGGGTGAGCGTGGCGTAGCCGCCGACGGTGCGGACGTCCTCGGCGGCGCCCCCGGTGAGGTGGCCGCTGACGCCGGTGTAGCCGCCCGCGCCGGGCTCCTTGGCCTTGATGGGGTGCTGTCGGCCCCTGCGCGCGGCGGTCTTGGCGAAGGAGGCGAGCTGCTTCCCGGCCCGCTCGCCGTCCAGGGCGCCGTGGCTGGAGAGCAGCCGGCCGGTGGAGTCGACGACGCCGATGGCGCGGCCGGGGCCGAGGTCGACACCGGGGAAGCTGAGGGTGCTCGAGGCGACGAGCAGTTGCTGCGGCCGGCCTTTCCAGGACAGCAGGGCGGGGATGATCAGCCGGGTCTGGCCGTTCTCCAGGCGCACCATCCGCGGGGCCAGTCCGTCACTGCGGGAGAGCTTGCTGAGATCGATCGCGCTCAGCGGGACGTTCTCGCCGCGGGCGGCGAGCATCTTGCCCGACTTGATCTCGATGACGGCGGTGCCACGCCACTTCTGGTAGACCTCGCCGACCTTGTCCAGGACGGTGTCGGCGGAGACCGGCTTGCCCTCGTTGAAGAGGGTCGCGGTGCCGGTGAGGTCGGTGACCGACTCGTCGAGCGACGCCCGCAGCGCGATGGCGCCGTCCTCGGCGACGTACTGCTGCGAGGTCAGCACCGCCTTGGGGACCAGAGCGTTGTCCGGTTTGCCCAGGGTGAGGGCGGTGATTCCCGCGAGGGAGAGAAGCAGAACCGACAGCACCGCTATGGGGGGACGAATACCTCCCACAAGCGACATGTCGGCCCTTCGGCGGACCTTGTGCCGCCGCTTCGAACGCGAAGCGGCCACGGATGGGCTCCTCTCATGCAACTCACACCACACAGAGCGCACTCGAGTGCGATCCGGACCGTCAGACAGCCAGACGGATCAAAGGGTTGCACATCTTAAAGAAAAAACGAGAAAACCTGTTTGGTCCCAACCAAGACTGGGCAAACGACGGTCTTGCATTCTTTGCCGGTCGTTCACCCGGACGTCATTCTTAGCCCGTCTCATCCCGATATGCCCCGGTAAAGCGGATGGTTACGATGAGGCGGTCATGGCGAAGGTACGAGCGAAGGCGATCACCGTGGCGGCCGTCACGGTCGCATTCGGCCTGCTCGTGGCGGCATTGAGCACATATACGATCGCCCGGTCGTCCGGAGACAACGGCCGTACGTCGGACGGCGCACGGGCCCCCGAGGTCCCGCTGGAGCGCAGGATCACCGACTTCACGGCCGGGTTCGCCCCGGACGGCGACTACCGGGAGCCGCGCCGCGCCGAACGCCGGGACGTCGCCGACGCGGTGGGCCTGATCCTCGACGGACACCCGGACCGCGCCCGTCCGCTCCTCGCCGACGTCGGCTTCCGGCTCCGTACGCTCACCGACACCGGCACCGGCCGCCGTTACGCCGAGCTGTCCGACCGCACCGCGGACGGACCCGACCCGCGCGGCTGGGCCCGGGTGTACGTGGACCTCTCCACGGCCGTCCGCTGGTCGGTCCAGGTGCCGCACCCGGTCTCCGACGCGGACACCGAACGGCTGGGCGCGCGCGTGCTCCTGGACTCCCCCGGCGGCGTCCTGGTGCTCGCGGGCGCCCACCGCAGGGCCGGGGAGGACGATGCCGCCGACGCCGCCCACCGCACGGACTCGGTCTTCGACGCGGTCTGCGACGAGCTCGCCCGGCGCCGGCTGCCGGGCGTCCAGATCCACGGTTTCGCCGACGACTCCGTGCCGGGCCGGGACGTCGTCGCCTCCACCGGCGAGGGCCGCGCGGGCCGCCCGGACGCCCGCCGCCTCGCGGCCGCCCTGACCGCGCGGCACTTCTCCGTCTGCCGCGCCTGGGCCCGCGATTGCCCCCTGGAGGGGCGCGACAACGTCCAGGGCCGCAGGGCCGCCACCGAACATGTGCCGTTCCTGCACATCGAGTTCGCGCGCTCGGTGCGCGCGAGCGACGGACAGATCCGGAACGCGGTGGCGGCCATCGGCACGGTGACCGGGCGGTGGGCGAAGGCCGACTCGGGCTGACCGCCGATCCCCTCCCCGGCCCCTTCCCGCTGCCAAGCGGCCTCGCTGAAGTCCGGTGCGGTTCGGCTCCGCCCCGAAGGGGCGCGGGGCCGTGTCGACGTGCGGCTCCGCCGCGGGGCGCGACCAGCCACGACGCAGCCGCGGATGAACGACCGCACCTCGCGGCACTTCCCGCCGAGCCCCGGGCCGGGGCCCGGGGCGGAGCCCCCCATGCGGCGGAGCCGCAAATCGTCAGGTGCCGGGAAGGGGCGGGGAGGGGGAACGGTCAGCCGCAGGCGGCCTAATCGCGGGCCGCGGCCACCGTGAACGCGCTCTTGACCGTCTGCGTCACGCTGTTGCCGTCCGCGTCGGTCCCGGTGACGCGCAGCGAGGCGTCCCGGCCCGCCGCGGTGTCCGGTGTGGTCCAGTCCGCGCGGAACCGGCCCTTGCCGAGCGCCGTGACGGCCGCCGCCGTCCACCGCTCGCCACCGTCGAAGGACACCTCGACCCTCGCCCCGGTGACCGCGGGCGCGGCCGCCGCACCCGGTGCGTGCCCGAAGCCGACGACGAGATGGTCGTCTCCGGCCGGGCTGGTGCCGTCCAGCGCGGCGCCGAGCCGGTAGTGCGGGACGACGACCGGCAGCGCCGAGCACTCGGCGGGCCCGTCGTACTCGCCCGCCTCCGAGACGCAGGTCCAGTCGTCCGGCACGGTCTGGGCGCCCGAGTGGCCCGAGGAGAAGGTCCACTCGGTGTGCGTGGTCAGCGACTGGTGGAACTCGCCGTTCGTCCTCGTCTGGTCGTACACCACCGTGTACGGGGCCTTCCGCGGCGGCACGGTCAGGACGCCACCGGAGACGCCGTCGCCCTCGTACAGGGTCGTATTCCCGGAGACCACCGCGAAGTGCGAGGAGGTGATGTCGGACGGGAACGCGAGGGCGTGGTGGCCTGCCGAGTCCAAGACCGTGGCCAGGGAGAAGGTGAGGGCGTCGCCCTTGCGGCACGCCGCGCAGTACCACGTCTCGTCCGCGGCGGCGCCCCGCGCGGGCTCGGTGAAGCCCGGGGCGAGCGGGCCGCGCAGCCAGTCGACCGTGGTGGTCCGGCCGGGCCGCGGCGTCTGCTTCCCGGACACGAAGCGCCGCTCCCCGGCCTTGAGCCAGCCTTGGTAGGTGGCGCCGGGCGAGCCACCGACGTACTCGATCCGTCGCGCCGGTGTCTTGAACGGCTCGGACAGCGCCTCACCGCTCGATTCGTACGGCAGATACATCAGGCGGGCGACCTCCTGGGCGCGGCCCGGCGTATCGCTGTGGTAGTTGGTCCGCACGGTGGTCAGTTGGCGTCCGGTGACCTTGTAGTGCTGGTTCTTCGCGATCACACCGGCGGGGTTGGCCAGCTTGAGGTCGTAGGAGTAGGGCGCGGCCGCGTCCGCGGGCGCCTTGCGGTGGGTGTAGACGTTGAAGCGCAGCTCGCCGGTGGTGACGGGGCGGCTGGAGGGCTGTACGTAGACGGGCGCGCCGCCGGCGACGCCGACGCCGTCGTTGACCGCCGCCTCACCCTTGGTGTCGTCGCGTCGGTAGTGGAGGATCAGCTGGTGCTCCTCGGCCGGGCGCGGGGTCGAGAAGGTGACCCGCTCGGTGGCCCTGCGCAGGTCGAGCACGACATCGGTCGCGGTGGCGCCGTCGGGGACGGTGAACTCGGCGGTGGCCATGCGGATGCCGGTCGACTCGCCCGCGGCGTCGAAGGCCGGGGCGGAGACCATGGCGCTGTAGCGGCCCGCGGGCACCTCGGCCGTCGCCTCGCCGTCGACGGCCTGGAGGGACGGCTCCCGGTAGCGGGTGGCGTCATCGACGTTGGCCAGGGCGAACGGCGTGGTGCCCGGGAGGGGCTTGCCGTCCGTACCGAGCACGGTGACCTTCACCGTTCGGCCCGCCACCGGATCGTCCCGCCGCGTGTGGTCCGCCCGCGCGGCCGGGCGCGGGGCGGCCCGTCCACCGGCCGTGGCGACCGCCGGTACGACGGAGGTGACGCCGCCGAACAGCGGGCCCTCGCCGACGGAGCCCTTCGCCGCCTCGGCGCCGACCTGCTTCGCCAGCGCCGCGCCGAAGGCGGGACCCGAACGCGGCGCCGTGGCGCCTCCCTTGGCCTCGACCCGTACCGGGGTGGTGGTCACCCCGGCCTCGGCGAGGGCGGAGACGTTGAACAACTCGAGGTCCAGGGTGCGGCCCAGATACGGCAGCGCGGTCAGCGGAATGACGAAGACATCGTTGTCCAAGCGGCGGGTGACATAGTCCGCCGCCGCTCCCGGCCGCGGCGCCACGACGACGCTCCCGTCCGCGCCGAGCGTGACGCGCTCGCCGGTGACCAGGGTGACGGTGCGGGCCGTGGCGTCAGGAGCCGGGGCGGCCACGGAGGTTGGAGTGGGCTCCGCAGGGGCGGCCAGGGCGCCGGGGGCGGGGCCCGCCGCCAGCCCTAGGGCGGCCAGGACGCATCCGGTCGCGAGTGCGCGGGAGCCGCGCGCCGGGGTTCCGCGCGCCGCGGTCCGTCTGATCCGTCGGTACCACATTTGGCAGATCCTTCCGTGACGGGGGATCAAGGACGCTGACGCCCACAGGTTCGTCCCCGGAAGAGATCACTTACAGGTACGGACCAAAGCTGGCCGATAAACGCCCCTCCCAGGCGCTAACCGAGCGCCCGTCACCGCCCACCACCACCCACCGCCGCAGCCGCCGCCCGCCGCCCGCCGCCCGCCGCCTCCGGCCAGCATCCGCCGCCTCCGTGGAGCGGCCACGGTGAATTCGGCCCCCATCCCCACGGAATTCACGCATCCGCCAAGGCCAATGGAAAGGATCTTTCCCCTTTCCCAGGCAGGAGGAGCCGGTGACCGCCGAAAGATCCAACGCGGAGGAGCCACGCTTAAGCATCCGTGGCCCCTCGCGACGCCTCCCCCTGCGGGGCCGTACCCTCCGTTCGCTGGTGACCGCGCTCGCCTTCCCCGTGGCCGGGCTGCTGGCGCTCACCGCGGGAGGGCATCTGCTGCTCCCCTTCGACGGGGTCACCACCCTCGAAGGCAAGATCGCCTCCAAGTCGGAGTTCTTCGAGGACGAGAAGGTCCAGCGCATCCTGATGAAACACGGCATCAGGGTGCACATCACCCGCATGGGGTCCCGGGACATCGCCACCACCGGCTTCGACGGCTACGACTTCGCCTTTCCTTCCGGCCAGCCCGCCGCCGACATGATCAAGAATGACCGCAAGAGCAAGAACGCGTACGCCAAGGGGCACTCGGCCTTCGTCAGCCCCATCGTCCTCGCCACCTACCGCGAATACGCCGAAACGCTGCGGGACAACGGCCTCGCCAGGCCGCGGCAGGGCATCGGCGCGGACGGGAACAGCCCGCTCTACTACACCCTCAATATGAAGAGGTTCATCGGGCTGAGTGCGGGCGGGAAGAAATGGAGCGATATCGGCATCGAGAAACACCGGACCACGAACGGCAACCGGATCCTGGCCCAGACCTCGAACATCTGCGAGGCGAACCACGCCGGGACGTATCTGGGGCTGGTCGCCTTCGTCGAGAACGGGAACTCCGTCCCGACGGACAACGCGGCGGCGGACCGTGTGGCCCGGATGATCAAGCCGACCCTGGTGTCCCAGGGGCTGCCCTCGGAGCAGATGTTCAAGACGTACGAAGTACCCGAGGGAAAGGGGCTCGCCCCGATCGTGGTGGTGTACGAGCACCAGTACTTCGCCTATCAGATACGGCAGCGGGAGCAGACCGGAAGGCCCGACTCGCAGCGGGTGCTGCTCTATCCCTCGACCCAGTTCCTGACCGAGCCCGAGTACATCGCGCTCACCCCCAAGGGTGACCGGCTCGGGGAACTGCTCGCCAGTGATGAGCAACTCCAGCGCCGGGCGATGGAGTTGGGCTTCCGCGTCCTGGACTCCAGCGGCAAGGCGACCAGCACCGAGCTGTACCGGTTCCTGGAGGACCAGGGCATTCCGGCGCCCGCCTCGGCGGCCGACGACACCAAGGCGACGCTGCCGAGCCTGCCGCTGCTGGAACGGATGATCACGTCGGTCGGCGACTGCCCGCCGCCGAACCAGACCCCGGAGACATCCTCATGAGGCGGCGTCCACACCCCCGGGACCCACACCCCCGGGGCCCGCGCCCCCGGGCCCAGCACACCCGGGGCCCGCGCCCCCGGGCCCCGCGCCGCCGGGTGGTCCTCGCGCTCTGCCTGGCCCTGCTCGGCACCGGCACCGCCTGTGGCTCCGGTGACGAGGACTCCACCACCCTGCGCGTACTGGCGAGTTCGGAGCTGCGGGACATGGAACCGCTGCTGGACGACCTGCGCCGGGACACGGGGGTGGACCTGGACATGGAGTACAAGGCCACGGTGGACGCCGGGGACGGGCTGACGCCCGGTGCGTACCACCACGACCTGGCCTGGCTCTCCTCCGACCGGTACTTCCAGCTCCGGCTCAAGGAGTCCAAGAGCACCGCGAAGCCGCTCTCCACCACGACCATGCTCTCCCCCGTGGTCGTCGGTGTGAAGCCGGAGACGGCGCGGGCCCTGCGGGCGAGCGCGAAGGGCGGACAGGTGTCCTGGGCGGACATCGCCGACGCCGCCGCCGCGGGCTCGGTGCGCTTCGGCATGGCCGACCCCAAGCGCACCAACAGCGGCCTCTCCGCGCTCGTCGGCGTCGCCACCGCCGCGGCCGGAACCGGCAGCGCGCTGCGCGCCGAGGACATCTCCTGCGACCGGCTGCGCGGCTTCCGCACCGGCCAGAAGCTCACCGCGGACAGCAGCGCCGATCTGCGCGAGCAGTACATCGCCCACCAGGACCGGCTGGACGCCCTGATCACCTACGAATCGGAGCTGCTCTCGCTCAACGCCAGCGGCAAGCTCCACGAGAAGCTGGAGATCGTCTATCCGAAGGACGGCATGGTGCTGTCCGACTATCCGCTGCTCCTCCTCGACCCGGCCAAGCGCGCGGCCTACGACAAGGTGGTGAACTGGCTCAAGAGCACCTCGACGCAGAAGAAGATCATGGAGCGGACGCTGCGCCGGCCGCTCGGCGCGGACGTCCGCAGGGACCCGAGGCTGCGGGCGGACATCGGCAACGCGCTGTACTTCCCGGACCAGCGGTCGGTGGTGGACCGACTGGTCGAGGACTACGGCGACCCCCGGCTGCCCACCGCCCACCATGTGATCTTCCTCCTCGACTTCTCCACCTCGATGCGGGGTGCGCGGGTGGCCTCGCTGCGCGCGGCGTTCGCCGGACTCAGCGGCGCCGACACCTCCGCCACGGGGAAGTTCGTGCGGTTCTACCAGGGTGAGCGGGTCACCGTGATGCGCTTCGGGGGCCGTGTGCTCGCCGAGCGCGATGTCACCGTCGGCGGGCGACGGGACCTGGACTCCGTGAAGTCCTTCGTCGCGGCGGACGACTTCGACAACTCCACCGCCATCTGGTCCGCGCTGGACCACGCCTACGGAAAGGCGTCCGGCATCGCCCGCGACCACCCCGGACAGCCCATCTCCATCGTCCTCATGACGGACGGGGAGAACACCTCCGGCATCACCCGCCGGGAGTTCGAGCGCCGGTACGCGGCACGGTCGGAGACCGTCCGCTCCGTCCCCACCTTCCCGCTGCGGTTCGGCGAGGCGGACACCGCGGAGCTGACCCGGGCGGCGCGTACGACCGGCGGGCGCATGGTGGACGCCGGCGCCCGCTCCCTTCCCGACGCCTTCAAGGAGATCCGTGGCTGTTGACAGCGGAATGTGGTGGAGCGTCTGGTGGCCCTGGATGCTGGTGTGGCTGGCGACCGCCGTGAGCCTGATCGCCGTCGTGGCGTGGCTGGCGGTCCGGGCGCACCGGTACCGCAAACGGCTCAGATCGAGCCCGGAGAAGCCCACCGAGGGCATCTGCCTCTACCTCCACGACCGGGCCATCATGAACCTCTACGAGATGGGCCGTTACGAGAAGGCGCTGGAGCGGGAGGTCCAGCACCGGATCACCCGCACCGCGGACGGCTCGCTGCGGGCCCGGCTCTTCGGCGTGGGCGTCAGCGGCGGCCGGAACGTCAGCCGCGAGGAAATCAGCATGTACATCGAGAGCGCCAAGCCCATCACGGCGATCGGCCTCATCGTGGACACCCTCGAACGGGCCGACGCCATCGTCCACGGCGACCTCAGGACCGGCACCATCACCCGGAACCACGCCCTGGAACGGGCGCTGGACACGATCGACCGCCCGGGCCCCGGGGCCGCGGAGAGCGTCCGACTGCGCGACATCGAGGACTTCGTCTCCATCAGGGGCCGGTTCCGCAAGGCCGGCCAGACCCCCTCGCGCACCGTCTTCCTCGCCCCGTACGGCGACCCCGAGAACCCGGCCGAGGGGCCCCAGGTGCGCGTGGTCTGCGCCACCGACGGGCTGCGCAACGACGACAGCCACGAGGGCACGTTCCCGGCGCGCTGTCTGGGCAAGGTGCGCGACTGGGACCCGGGGACCAGTGAGCTGACCATCGAGGCCATCGCCATCTTCAGCTGAACCGGTGACCGATCCCACCGGAAACCGCCGTTAACCGGACGGGGTTCACAAAGGGTTTTTCTCAGGGCCACTCAGCGCAATGGACTTTGACTTCTCAAAACACCGGAGACGACAACGGAATGCCGATCCGAGCGACCACTTGACCGCTACATCCGCCTTCAAACGGCCTTCCGTCGAGATTTTGGTGACATTTGGCGTCGCGGCACTGTCCCCTTACGACATGACTGCTTTACGTTTCTCTTTTCCCGCACCACCACGCACAGCACCACCAGGCACACTTACAGGGGAACCGTGCTCACTCAGGACTCGACCACGCAAGGCGCCTCGAGCGCACCGGATACGGAGGCGCCACAGACCGGCGAGCGGCCCAAAGCGCCCGCCCGGTCCAAGAAGGCCGCCATTCTCGGCTGGGCGGTCACGCTCAGCCTCAATGTCGTCGCACCGATCGTCACGTACAACGCACTGCGCGACCACGGCTTCAGCGAATTCGCCGCGCTGCTGATCAGCAGCGGCTGGCCGGTGGTCGACGGCGCCGTCCATCTCGCCTGGCGCCGCCGTCTCGATGAACTCGCCATCGTCACCCTGGTGTTCATCGTGATCACGGCCGTGGTGTCGACCGTCGGCGCGCACTCGGCCCGGGCGCTGCTGATCAAGGACTCGTGCGTCACCGGGCTGTTCGGGGTGCTGTGCCTGGCGACGCTGCTGGCGCCGCGCCCCCTGATGTTCTACCTGGGGCGCAAATTCGCCACCGACGGCACCGAGGCGAGCACCGCCTGGTGGAACGGTCTGTGGCACGTCGATGGCTTCCGCAGGGCCATGATGACGATGACGACCGTCTGGGGCGTGGCCTACTGCATCGAGTCCGCGGTCCGGGTCGTGCTGTCGTACACCCTGAGAACCGACACCATGGTGGTCCTGAGCCCGGTGCTGATCTACGCCGTGCTGGGCTCCCTCGGCACATGGACGGCCCTTTACGGCAAGCGGTCGCGCCGCAAGGGCCAGGCCCGCGCTGCCGCCGCGGCGGCAGCGGCAGCGGCCCAGGCGAACGCCGAAGCCGGGACCGAGGCGGAGCCCGCGGCGGCGGCCGAGGCCTGACCGACGGCCCGCACCGGGAGGCCGGGCGCTGAGAACTCCGGCGTCCGGCACCGACGTTGGTGTGGGAAGCTGTTCGCCAGTCGAACGCGGGCGGGGGCCGTGACGGTCGTCGAGAGGAGACTTGCGTTGACGGAGAACGGCTTCCGCGCCGAGGAGATCGATACCAGCAGGCCGCACCCTGCCCGGATCTACGACTACCTGCTGGGCGGCAAGAACAACTACGAGGTGGACCGCGAGGCCGGTGACCGGCTCGCCGCCGCGGCGCCCGAGGTGTGGAGCGGCGTACGGGCCAACCGTGACTTCCTGCGGCGCGCCGTGCGCCATGTGGTCGACAGCGGGATCCGGCAGATCCTCGACATCGGCACCGGGCTGCCCAGCTCCCCCAATGTGCACGAGATCGCGCGTGAGGTGGCGCCGGATGTGCGCGTGGCGTACGTCGACAACGACCCGATCGTCAACACATACGCCAATGTGCTGCTGCGCGGCTCGGCCGCGACCAGCATCGCGCTCGCCGATCTGCGCGATCCGCGGGCCGTCCTGGACCACCCCGAGGTCCGTCAGGTCATCGACTTCGAGCAGCCGGTCGCGCTGCTCCTCGTGGCCATCGTCCACTTCCTCACGGACGCGGAGCGGCCCGAGCGGGTCGTCGCCACGCTGCGCGACGCGCTGCCCGCCGGGAGCTTCCTGGTGCTCTCCCACGCCACCGGCGACTTCGCCGACCGCAGCGCCGCCTCGGCCGTCTACAACACCGCCACCGCCACCTTGAACCTGCGGTCCCGCGACCGGATCGAGCGGTTCTTCGACGGCTTCACCCTGGTCGAGCCCGGTGTGGCCGAGGTCCCGTTCTGGCACCCGGACGCCCCGCCGCCGACCCGGCCCGGGGAGATCGGCTACTACGGCGGGGTGGGGCGCAAGACCGGCTGAACCGCCGCGCGCGGCCGGCGGTAGGCGTCAGGAGGGGCAGGCGTTCTTGGAGCCGCTCCGATAGGTGCGGTAGAGGCCGGGCGCGCCCGGATCCCCGGAGTGCGGGCGCGGCGGGAACTCGACCACGGGCACGGGCTTGCACACGGCCCATTGGTCGTTCTTGCCCGGGCCCTCGAACCCGTACGTACCTCCGGCGCCGACCAGGCAGGAACTGCACCCGTCACCGGCGATGCTCGGGATGATGAGGGTGTTGTACACATCGTCCTTCGTCGGGATGCTCAGCGCCTCGGGCGCCTTCTTGCCGCCCTCGTTGATCTCGGCGAAGGTGCGGTCCACGGCGCCCGCGAGCAGGGTGAAGGCGTCGTGGTACATCACCGCGTAGCCGTCGTCGAGCGGCTTGTCCCCCAGGTTGTGCTGTTTCTCGATCTCCTCGAACCGGTCCAGGAAGCGGCCGAGCGCCTTCTTGCTCTTCCCCGCCCACCAGGCGGGGTCGACGGCGGAGGCGTCGACGATCGTGGCGCGTGCCTCGTCCAGCCATCGGCGGGGCGCGTCCCCGGTGAGCGTGGGCTCCAGGCCGATGCCGACCTTCAGGATGCGCAGCGTCGTGGTGCGCCCGCAGCTGCCCTCCTGCGCCATGCGCTCCATGAAGGCGGGGAGGTCCTGGTCGCGGCCCGCGAAGAAGACCGTGTCGGACTTCTCGTTGCAGATCTTCTGGACGGCGTCGGTGAACCGCTGGGGGATGCCCTTGTCGGTTCCGGAGGTGCCGGTGAAGTTCGAGTTGTGATTGGTCAGGTCGTACGCGTCGCCGAAGTGCCGTTCGAAGACGCTGCGCAGGTTCTGGGAGTAGACGTCCTCGCTGCGGTTGTCCCAGACCAGGAAGCCTCTGTGCCGGGCCGGCCGTCTGTCCAGGTAGAGCTTGAGGGCTCGGGCGAACTGGTCGTTGTTGGGGGAGGTCTTGAAGAAGTACGGGGAGTTCATGTTGGCCGCGGTGATGACGGGGCCGACGGTGGGGATGCTGTGCTTGCTGAGCGCGGCGATCGCCTTACGGGTCTCCGGTGTGCTGCTGGGGATGCCGGTCACGCCGACCAGCGGCGCCCGGGTGTCCTTGGTCAGCTCGGCCAGACGGTCGACCACGGGCTCCCACTGGTCGAGGTTGCGGCCGTCGGGGGCGAGCAGCAGCTGGTAGTGCGGTCCGCCGAAGCGGTTGGCCTGCCGCTGGGCGGCCAGGGCGCCCGCGATGCCGCGGCGGATCATGTCCGCCGTCATGGCGCTGTGGTCGTCCGCGGTGAAGGGCATCATCAGCGCGATGCGTACGTACGGGATCCTGGGTCCGCTCGGCGGGTCCTCCCAGTCCCGCTTCACCCGGGCGTTCTCGTCCGCCACCGCCCCGATGAGGGATTCGATGCCCGGGTCCGCCTCGAAGGCTTCCTCGGTGACGCCCACGCAGTCCCCGTCGACGTCCCGCAGGTCGTCACCGCACCTGCCGGGGCCCTGCGCCACGTTGACGGCGACGGTGATCGCGGCGGCGACCAGGGCGCCGATGCCGACGACGGCCAGCCATTCGAGCGGCCCCCACTCGCGGGGGTGCCGGCGGAACAGACGGAGCAGCATGCTTCCTCACTGACCGGAGATAGGGAAGGGGCGCTTCTTCCGTGCCGCCGTGGGCCAGTTGCGGGCCGCCTGGCCCAGGACGGCGTGCCAGGACGGATGGCGCGGTGAGAGATAGGCCAGCTCCTCGCCGACCGCCTTGCACATGTCGGGGTCCGGCTCGGCGTGCGGCTCGGAGACATGCCACAGGGCGTGCAGCAGCCGGTTGACGCAGCGCTCGATCTCGTGCAGCTCGGCGTACCGGCCGTCGTGCGCGCCGAGGGCGATCTGCGTCCGTTCGTCGGTCCACTCCTCGGCCGGTGGGGTGGGCGCGGTGGCCGCGTACTGGAGGCACAGCAGCCAGTGGGCGGCGGCGTGGGCGTCCTTCTCCGACTGGAACTCCTCCGTCAGCATGGCCACCACCGTCTCGGCGTTTCCGGCCGCGAGGGTGTGCCGCAGCGCGTCGGCCTCGCCGCTCTCACCGCGCTGGGCGTGGTGCATCCGCAGGAAGCGGTGGATGTCCTGCCAGCTGCGGCCGTCCTCGGCCCGCGAGGAGGTGCGGCGCGCCTCGTGCACCAGCAGGGTGCGCAGCAGCGCGTCGGTGACCAACGGCTGGTCGGGCGGGGTCAGCTGCTGCCACTGCTGCTCTTCGAGGTAGTCGGTGGCGGAGTTGGCGGGCAGCTGGTCCGGGCCCTGGAGCCGCAGGTGCTCGGCCAGCGCCTCGGCCGCGGTGCTGTCGCGGGCGAGCGAGAGCAGGGTCAGCCGGTCGCGCTGGCGCCGGTCCGGGAGCAGCCGCTCCAGGAGCGCCTCGGTGACCGGGCGGCCGTCCTTCGCGTTCAGCTCCAGGAGGTCGCGCGGGCCCACGCCGCGGCCCCGCTTGGTGGCGTCCAGGACCGCCGCGCACAGCACGGTGGTCACCGCGGGGTGCCCGCCGGTCAGGGAGTGCACGGCGGAGGCCAGATAGGGGTGGAGCGGCCGGGCGGGCCGGCTGGGCACCAGGAGGGGCAGGATGTCGTCCCGGCTCAGCGGGGTGAGCGGGACGGCGAGCAGCCCGGCGGACGGGGCCAGGCCCCTGCGCTGCCAGCCGGAGGACTTCACCAGGTCGGGCAGGTCTCGGCGGACGGCGTCCGAGGCGTCCTCGGGTAAGCCGCCGAGGCGGGTGGCCACGACGACGAGCTCCTCGTGGTCGGGGCGCTCGGGCAGCGCCCGGTGTTCGAGGAGCAGGTCGAGGAAGTCCTGGCCGGGCGGGCAGTGGGCGTCGTCGAGCAGGATGAGCGGCCACGGTTCGCGGTTCCACCGCTGGAGCCTGCCGTAGGAGGAGGCGACATCGTGCAGGAAGGCGGCCATCAGGCTCTGCTCGGCCGCGTGTCGGTAGTCGCCGCCGCGCTGGAACCACTCCCCAAGCAGCACCAGCGGATCCTGGCCGTCCGCGCCGCGCGGAAAGCGCCGCCGGTACCACTCCTGTGCCGCGGCCGGCTGGTACCGGTCGGTGTACTCGGCCACCACGGCGGCGGTGACCGCGTCCCGGCCCCACTCCGCGTCGGCCTCCGCGTCGATGGTCTCCAGACGGCCCTCGACGGCGGTGGCCCAGGCGTGCCTCAGCGCGTTCTCGTCCCCGCCGGCGAGGCGGCAGGCGAGCAGCAGCCGGGCGAACCCCAGACACGCGGCGTCCCGCTGCTCGCCGTTGCCGTGGTACCAGCCGGAGACGGCGAACAGGCCGGGCACCAGGACGGGGAAGCGGCGGCGCAACGCGGGGGCGAGCCCGCACACCAGCTCCACGAGGATCTCCACCAGGGTGGCGGCGGTGGGGGCGCCGCCGTCGGCCGGGGTGCGCGGGAAGGGGACGGACTCGGTGGCCACGGCCCGGACGTGGGCCAGCGGCAGCCGGTCCCGGTAGCGCGCCGCCAGCTCTTCCAGGACGGCGCTGCGCCCCATGCCGTGATACCCCGTCAGCAGCACCACGGGCAGATCGCCCTGGTGCTCCCGGCCGGCCCGGGACCGCTCGTCGTAGGCCAGGCCGGTCAGCCGGGGAACGAGCGAGCGCAGCACCGGGTCCCGGCCATAGAGCGGTGACCCTTCCGATACGCCCATTCCGTCGCGACCCGCCTCAGTCGTCCTCTGCTGCCCGGCAGCCGAGACCTCGGAGACGGGCGGCACCGCTCCCCCGAGACATCAGCCGCTGACATCCGTACCAACTACGCCTACAATCCTGAATTTACCCCTTGGGTAAACATCCCACCAGGTGAACGCGGCACCGTCGCGGATAGTGCCGGTCAGGGGTGCGGATAGATGTCGAGGTCGACGCTCTCGGGGAGCGAGTCGGCACCGCGGATCTCGCCCGGGTAGACCAGCCGCACCCGGCGCAACCGCCGCAGCCCGGCGAGGGACGCGAGATCGAGCTCCGCCACCTGCGACAGATGGATCTCCTCGAGTCCCGGAAGCCGCCGGGCTATTCGCCGCAGCGGCACCGCGACACCGGCCCTGGCCCACACATCCAGGTGAGTGACCTGCGGTATCTCGGTGCGGGGCGCGAACAGCAGCATGCTCAGCTGCTGCGGGGAGAGCGTCAGCTTGCGCAGCTGGGGCAACTCGGCGATGAGGGAGCCCCATTCATCCGGCGTCAGCCGCTCGCTCGCGTCCTGGAGTCGCAGCTCCTCCAGCTCCCGGCACTCCACGATCCCCGCGAGCTGCGCCGCCGACGACGGCAGGGAGAGCAGCCGCAGCTCGGCGGGGCGGGGCAGGTCGGACAGGCCGCGCCAGGGCACCTCGGGCCCGATGAGGAGCCCTTCGAGACGGGGGCAGTCCGCCAGCTTCAGCAGCGGCTCGAACTGCGGCAGGTCCCGCAGCTCCAGTCGCAGCAGCCGGGGCAGCCGGGTCAGCGGCGCGGGGTCCTTCACGTTCCGGCAGCCCTGGAGGGCGAGGGTCTCAAGACCCGGGTAGGCGGAGAGCAGATCGAGGTCCTCCAGCTGGAGGGTGTTGCGCAGGCGCAGCTCGCGCAGCTGGTGGGGGTCGAGCGCGGCGCGGATCGCCTCGGGGGCGAAGTCGCCGTGCAGGCCCACGCGTTGATAGCCGGACATGGTGCGCAGGGCCTCCAGCTCGGCGTGGGAGCGCACCGTGACGATCTCCTCGGGCGCGGTGTCGAGGAGCGGCCGTACGATCTCCTCGGCGTACACCTTGGTGTCGAACCGGTCCCAGTGGGCGAGCAGTTGAGCGCGCACCGCGGGCTGGCCGGTGCCCAGGAACTCCCGGAGCCTGGGGATGGCGGCGTCCCCGCCGATCTGGCAGATCGCGTGGACGGTGGCCAGCTCCTCGTCGCCCTCCAGGTCCTTGGCATCGGGCAGCAGACCCAGCAGCAGCGGGCCGGTCTGCGCGAGTGACCTGGCCTCCCGCAGGCTGCGCGGCGGAAGCAGCCGCGCGGCCCGGTCCTCGATGGCCTCGCGGACCGTCGGCTCCAGCCGGGTGGCCTGTTCGAGGGAGGCGAGCGCGAGGAGCCGTAACCGCGCCTGGATCGTCGCGTCCTGCTCCCGGTCGCCCCGCTCACGCAAACGGGTCAGCAGGTCGGCACGCTCTTGGTGTCGAGCCTGTGCCACGGCCATCTGCACCACGTCCTCCCACTGGTCCAGGTGTGCGTTGTTCACCAGCATGCCCATATCGCGCTCCTCCAGCACGGCCCTGGCGCCGAGGAAGTCCTGGAAGGTGCGGTGGATGAAGTTGACCGCGCCCGGGGCCGGTTCGCGCAGCAGACCGGAGCGCTCCAGCAGATGCTGAAGAGTCTCCTCCGCCGTTCCCACTTCCGCGAGGCGGGGCACGGACGGCTGGAGCCGCCGCACCACGTTCACCGCGTCCGGGCGGTCCAGCTGGGTCCGCTCGTTGCGGATCAGCCAGTACGCGAGCCTCTGGAGCGGCTCGGTGGCCGACTTCTGGTCCAGGACCGGCTTACGGCTGCGCCCGTACACCTCGCGCTCCAGGTCGCGCCGCTCCAGGAGCATGGACAGCGCCGCCTCGTAGAGGGAGGCGCGGCCCTGGGGCAGAAAGCCGCGCCGCTCCCGGTGCAGGGCGCAGATCAGGCCGCACATCAGCGGGTTGGTCGCCAGACGGCTCAGCTCGGGGCTGCTGCGCAGGGACTGGGTGAGCGAGTCGCCGAGCTCCTGCGAGGCCCCCGCGGCCGTGTGCCAGCGCCGGATGAACTGCTTCATGTCGGCGGGCCGCAGCGCGGCGAGCGCGAACTCCTGGAAGCCCTCGCGGGCCAGCCAGCCCCGTTCGAGGGCGGCGGGGCGGGAGGTGAGCAGCCACAGGTTGCCGGGGAAGACGGCGAGCAGCTTCCTCAGCCAGGCCCGTACGCGGGTCCGGTCGTCCTTCGGGATCTCGTCGGCCCCGTCGATCAGGAGCACTCCGCGCCCGTGCCGCAGCACCCGCGCGGCCCAGCCGTCGGGCTCGGTGCCCACCAGCGGGCAGCCGATCCAGCGCAGGAAGTCGTCGGGCATCGGCAGCTCGGAGTCCTTGCGCGCCAGGGTGCGCAGCGGCAGCACGAACGGGACCCGCCCGAACAGCTGGGACAGCCCGCCCGGCACCCGCTCCTGCTGCGCCGTGGAGAGCGCCAGCCACTGGACGAGGGTGGTCTTGCCGGTGCCGGCGACCCCGCGCAGCAGGACCCGCTCGTGGGTGGCGAAGACCGCCTCGGCCGGGCCCGGGGCCCGCTCGGTCTCGGTGTCCCGGTCGGCGCCGGGCTCGCCGTTCACCACCGGCACCCGGTCGGTGCCATCGCGGTACGGCCTGGCCTGGAGGCTCAGATACGCGGTCTCCAGCGGCCAGTCCTGGCCGTCCGGTTCGCGCAGGTCCACACCGTAGATGGTGAGCCTGCCGTGGCACTCGACGACGTAAGCCGCGTACTCCTCCTCGAACTGTTCGTCCTGGCGGCTGATGTCGGGCAGCCGCCGCAGGATGGCGTCCAATTTCTCGCTCTGCTCCCGGATCTCGCGGCTCTGCTCGATCTGGGCTCGGGCCGCGAACCCGGGCCGCTGGCTGAAGAAGCGCATGAGGTGGACGCAGGCCGTCTCCAGGAGCCGGTCGTGGAAGCGGGCCGCGTCGTCGCTGAGGAGCCTGCGGGTGTCGGGGCCCGCGCGCCGGGACAGCTCGGCGGCCAGCCGCTCCGGGCCGAGCGCGAAGGCGTGCACGTCGTCCATGTCGAGATCGCCGAGCGCGTGCAGGGTGCGGGTCAGCGCCTGCCCCACGGAGTCGTGCTCATCGGCGCCGATCGGCGGATCGTGCGGCCCGGCGGCCCGCACGGCGCGGCGGACCAGCTCGCGGGCGAGCTTGTGCAGATCGTCCTCGGTGAGGGTGCGGTGCTCCTTGGCGAACGAGACGAGCCGGCGGATCGGCACGGGCCGTTCGCCGTACTCCGCGCCGGGCGCGCTCGCGGGCGGCAGCAGCAGTCGTTTGATCACCGGCACGACCACTGCCGAAGCGATCCGCAGCCCCACCGTGCCGCCGTCCACAGCAGCCCCTCCCTCGCGGCGTCGGCGCGCGCCCCCGCCGAGCCCGTGCAACCGCTCACATCCCGCTCACCATAGCCGCGAAGAGCCCTCGGGGGTCAGGGTTCAGGTCACGGTCCGCGGGGCGCGAAGTGCCGTGGCACCGGTACGGTTTGGCCCATGGATGCTTCCTTAACACGTTCCGCCGACGACAACTCCGGGGCGTCGGCGGTCATCACGACCACCGCGCGCCAGCTGCTGGTGAAACTGGGCGCCGGAGGGCTGTCCCCGGCCGCCGTCGCCCAGGAGAGCGGCCTGTCCGTCAGCGAGGTGGAGGCCGTCTTCCCGCACCGGGACGATCTGCTGACCGCGCTGCTCATCGACGCCTACAACGACTCCGGTGCCGCGATGGAGGAGGCCGACCGGGCCGCCCGGGACGCGGGCGCGTCGGCGGGCGCGCGGCTGCTCGCGGTCACGCGGGCGCTGCGCCGGTGGTCCTTCGCCAACCCCGGCGAGTTCACTCTGGTCTACGGCTCGCCGGTGCCGGACTACCACGCCCCGCAGGAGACCGTCCCGCCCGCCTCGCGCACCCCCGCGGTGCTGGCCGGCATCGTGCGGTCGGCGCTGGAGGCCGGTGAACTCACCGCGCCCCGGCGGCAGGTGCCGGGGCCGCCGCTGCTGCTGCCGGAGGCGGTGCAGCTGTTCGGCGGCACCCCCGAGGCCCCGTTCTCGGACCTCATCGAGCGCGGCATCGTGCTGTGGAGCAGCCTGATCGGGCTCCTGGTGTTCCAGGTCTTCAGCCGCACCCATGACAGCGTCCGGGACGAGACCGCGTTCTTCGACTACGCCGTCGCCGTCGCGGCCGAAGGGATCGGACTCGTGGTTCCCTTGGGCGAGAACACCGACTGAATCGTTCGCCGCGTGCGCGGCACCTGTGGGGGAAAGGGCCGTGAACACCATCAAGACTCTCTGCTTCGCCATCGCGGCGCTGTCGTCGTACGCCGCCCTCGGCTACCGGCTGTGCCAGGTCAGACGCGGCTGGCGGGACAGCGCCTACCGCACGCTGTTGGTCACCCTGCTGTTGCAGTGCCTCACCTTCACGATGGGTGCCGTCGCCATGGGGAGCGAGCGCTTCCTGGGCGTCGGCAACCTCGCGATCCTGGTGATGCACCTGTCGGCGGTCGCCTTCTGCGTCAGCGCCCAGATCATCCTGCTGCGCTGGGCGGCCGACGCCGAGGAGTCGGGGCGCAGGGCCCGCTACTGGCTGATCACCGGAATCGCCCTCAACGCGCTCCTTACGGCGCTCTTCCTGATCGCCGACGGCCCCGGACGGCCGGCCGAGGACTTCAACACCGGCAGCGGCCAGCCGCTGGTCCTCACCTACCTCCTGGTCTTCATGGTCTCCCAGGCGGTTCCGTGCGTCACCATCCTGCGCCAGTGCGGGCCCTACGCCCGGATGGCGAGCAAGACCTCGCTGCGGCAGGCCCTGCGGCTGCTCTCCGTCGCCGCGGTGATCCTCTTCCTGTACTGCCTGGCCCGGGTGGTCAACGTCCTCACGGCCGCGTGCGGGCTCGACATCGGCGCCTGGACCCTGGCCGCGTCCGTCTTCAGCGCGCTGGGCATCGTCACCCTCTCGCTCGCCCTGACGATCTCCTCCTGGGGGCCGTCGGCCACCAGGCTGCTGGAGTGGGCGCGCGGCTACCGATCCTACCGGGCGCTGTACCCGCTGTGGCGGGATCTGTACGAGTCCTCGCCGGACATCGTGCTGGAGCCGCCCGGGGCCGCGGTCTCCGATCTCGACTACCGGCTGCACCGGAGGGTCATCGAGATACGGGACGGATGGCGGGAGTTGCGCCCCTACATCGACCGCACCACGAACGGCGACGGCGGGGCGGGCCCCAGGGGGAGCGAGGAGTCCCGGCAGGCGTTCGCCGAGGCGGCGCAGATCAGGCAGGCCCTGCACGCCAAGCGCACCGGCACGATTCCCGACGACAACGCGGACACCGGCGACTTCGGGGACCGCGACACGGACAACTTCACCGCCGAGGTCGTCTGGCTCACGAAGGTGGCCTCCGCCTACCGGCGGCTCGGCAAGGTCCGCTGACGGCCCGCACGGCGCGCTGAGGGACGACCGTAGGCGTTCGCGCTGAGGGGCCGCGGGCGCGTTCGCGCCCCGGTCCCCGGGTGGATCCCGCCCGGTCTGCCCCCGACAGGCCGAGCGGGACTTCCCCCGTGTTTCCCCCGTGTCCCCCGTTTCCTTCTTTCCGAGCCGAGTGGGTGGCCCCACTCGGTCCGGCCCGGGTCCGGCCCCGAAAGACCGGGCCGGACCAGGCCGATAGAGCTGGCAACCAACTCGGCCACCCCCGTGAGCGGAGTTAGCTGGCAGCTATCGGCGAGGTCCACGGTGGCGGAGTTGCGTCCGATTGTCAACTGACCGCTAATCTGCGAAACTGACGATTAGCCGGGGGCAAAGCCGAGGAGGTGAGGGAGGGAGATTCGCATGTCCGAGACTGACGACCGGCCCATGCTGGCAGTGCGTCTGGACAACCTCTTCAAGACGGTTCGTCCCAAGGGCAAGCACTGGACCAACGCCGAGGTGGCGGAGGAGCTCAAGCGGGCCAACCCCGAACTGAAGGTCGGGGGTGTGTATCTGTCGCAGTTGCGGACGGGCAAGCGCTCCAATCCCTCACCGGACCTGCTGGCGGCCCTGGCGCGCTTCTTCGGCGTGTCGGTGGCCTACTTCTTCGACGACCAGGTCGCCGAGTCGGTGCTCAGCGAGATCGCCGCCATCGAGGCGCTGCGCCAGGCCGGGGTCCGCGCCGTGGCGATGCGCGCGGCGGGGATGAAGAAGGAGAACCTCGAGGCCATCACGACCATCATGGATCAGTACCGGCAGCTCCAGGGCCTTCCGCCGGTCGCCGACACCTCGGACCCGGAATGAGAGGTGCGGCTGGGTGAGGGGCGCGGGCAAGGGACGGTCGGCCGATCACGACCGCCGCAGTCAGCTCAAGAAGCTCCGGAAGGCCGGTGCGCGGCGGATCGCCGACCTCGACCTGCCGGAGGTGTCCGACGTGGCCGATCTCTGCCGCCATCTCGGCGAGGTCCGCGGCCGCCCGATCACGCTGGTCCCGATGCCGATGCCGGCCACGCACCCCTGCGGCATGTGGGTCGCCGCCCGCGACGAGGACCTGATCTTCTATGACGCCAACACGACCAGCGCGCATCAGGAGCACATCATCTTGCACGAGCTGGGCCACATCATCTGCTGCCATCGCGGGGCGGGTTGGCTGGACGAGGCGAGCGCACGCCTCCTCTTCCCCAACCTCGACCCCGACCTCGTGCGTGACATGCTCCTGCGCGCGACCTACGACGACGTCCAGGAGCAGGAGGCGGAGATCATCGCCTATCTGCTCTCCCAGCGGGTGGGCGGCACCGAGGAGCGGCATGGCGCGCCCACGGCAGGGGGCGCCGGGGCATCCGGGCAGGACGCCATGCTCAGCCGGATCGAACGCACCCTGATCTGAGGTTGATCCGACGGTGCCTCAGTCATCCCCCAGTGGCCGCCACCTCCTCGGCCAGGATCGCCACGGCGCGCCGGATGTCGTCCTCGCGGTGCTCGCTGGTGACGAAGAACCGCAGCCTGGCCAGCCCCTCCTCCACGGCGGGATGGAAGATCGGATCGGCGATCACACCGCGGTCGAACAGCCGGTCCGCGATGTGCAGGGTTCTCGCCGAGTCGCCGAGGAGACACGGCACGATCGGGGTGTGGGCGCTGGTGCCCGTCGCCAGACCGGCCGAAGCGGCCAGGCCGAGGAAGAGTTCCGCGTTGCGCCGCAGGGCACGCACCCGGTGGGGTTCGGCGACGATCAGCTCGGTGGCGGTCAGCGCCGCGGCCGCGTTGGCCGGGGTCAGGCCGACGCTGTAGACGAAGCCCGGCAGCGTATGCCGCAGCCACCGCACCATCCGGGCCGAGCCGCCGAGATAGCCACCGCAGCTGGCGAACGTCTTGGACAGGGTGCCCATCCACAGGTCCACATCGGCCCGGTCGACGCCGAAGAACTCACCGACGCCACGGCCGCGTTCGCCCACGGTGCCGATGCTGTGCGCCTCGTCGACCATCAGCAGGGCGCCGTAGCGCCGCTTCAGGTCGATCACGGCGGGCAGGTCCACCAGGTCGCCGTCCATGCTGTACGCGCCCTCCACGACGATCAGCACCCGTCTGAACCGGGACCGGTTGCGCCGCAGTGTGTCCTCGAGCGCGCCGATGTCGTTGTGGGCGAACGGGCGCCGCGCCGCCCCGGACAGGGCGCAGCCCTGGAGGATGCTGTCGTGGGCGAGCGCGTCGTGCACCACCAGGTCCCGCGCCCCGACGAGGTGCCCGATCGCGGTGACGTTGGTGGCGTGGCCGCTCACCAGCGCCAGGCAGTCCGCGGTGCCGAGGAAGTCGGCCAGCGCCCGCTCCAGCCGTACGGTCAGGTCCCGTTCGCCGGAGAGCACCCGGCTCGCCGAGACCGAGGTCCCGTACCGGTCCACCGCCTGGTGCACGGCCTCGTTGACCGCCGGATGGCCGGAGAGCCCCAGGTAGTTGTAGCTGCCGAAGGACAGATACGGCCTGTCGTCGATCATGGTCGTATCGCGGATGGTGCCCTGGTGGACGCGGAAGTACGGGAAGTCCGCGCCGCTGCCGGTGATCGCGCTCAGGCGCTCCTCGAACTGGCGCACCTCGGGGAAGTCATCGGCGCACGCGGTCGCCGCGTCCCAGTCCCCGTTCCCGTTCCCGTCCACGTCCCCCCGTGTCTCCCGGGGCAGCGGCTCACCGAGGACCGGTTCCCCGGTGAGATGCGGATCGACCAGTCCGACCAGCCGTGCCACGGTGAGGTCGGGCGAGAAGATCTCCTCGGTGCGGAATCCCGGTATCCGCTTGCCGATGTTGACCTCCAGCTCCTGGAGCATCAGGGAGTCGAAGCCGAGGTCGGTCACCAGCTTCATCCGCTCGGTCAGATCGGCGAGCGGGAAGACGCCGGTGCGCGAGAGCTCTTCGAGCACGATGGTCGCCGCGGATCCGCCACCGGCCCGCGCCTCCACCGGCCCGGGCCGGTCCTCCGCCACCCCGGTCCGGCCGTCCCGCACCGCCACGAGGGCGGGCGGGGCCTCCTCCGGGGCGCGTGCCGACTCGTCCACCGCCCAGTGGTGGCGCGGGGCGAGCGGGCTCGGTGGCAGGGTGCAGGGGGGTATGTGCTCCAGCACCGGGCGGAGCCCCGCGCCGGTGACCGCGCGCTCGGCGAGCCGGGCCAGCCCCGCCGAGCGCTCCTCGGCGGACAGCGAGCCGGGCGCGGGCACGACGGCCGTCTCCGGCTCCTCACCGGGTGGCACCGTGCCGGTCAGCTGCCCCGGCCCGAGCCGCCCGGTGCGGCCGGCCGCCACGGCCTCGGCCGCGGCGGCCAGCTTGGTGACGGCGTCGGCGGTGTCCTCGGCCACCAGGGCGAGGCGTTCGGCGAGCGGAGCCCGGCGGGCCAGGGTGCCCGCCACCGCGGCCAGCGGCGGCCGGTCCTCGGCGAGGGTGTCGGCCAGCTCCCGGGCGTAACGGGCCAGCCCGGCCCGGTCGCGGGCGCTGAGCACCAGCAGTCGCGGCCCCTCGTCCGGTGCGGGACGGGCCGGTGCGGGGCGGGCCGCGGCCCCGGCGGCGGCGGTGGCGGATTCCTCCACCACCAGATGGACACCGGTGCCGCCGAAGCCGAACGCGCTCACCCCCGCGCGGCGCGGCTGCCCGGACTCCGGCCATACGGTGGGCTTCGTCGGGACGATCAGCCGCGCGGCGTCGAGTCCGGAGCGGTCGGCGAGTTCGAACTCCGGCTGTGGCGGTATCACCCCCCGGTGCACGGCCAGCACGGTCTTGACCAGCCCGGCCACCCCGGCGGCGTTGAGCGCGTGTCCGACCACCGCCTTCACGGCGCCGAGGAAGGCGGGCGCGCCCCGCGCCCCCCGCAGTTCGCCCAGGACGCCGACCTCGACCGGATCGCCGACGGTGGTCCCGGTGCCGTGTGCCTCGAGGTAGCCCACCGCGTCGGGGGTCAGATCGGCGTCGCGGTAGGCCCGGCGCAGGGCCCTGAGCTGACCGGCCGCCTGGGGGTGCATTCCGCCCTGTACGGTCCCGTCGTTGGCCGTGCCCACGCCCCGTATCACCGCGTAGACCCGGTCGCCGGCGGCCAGCGCGTCGGCCAGGGGGCGCAGCGCCAGGACCCCGGCGCCCTCCCCCAGGACGAAGCCATCGGCCTCCGCGCCGAACGGCAGGCATCTGCCGGTGCGCGAGATGGCGCCGATCCGGCAGAGCCCCACCAGCAGATCGGGGGCGAGGATCAGCTGGGCGCCGCCCGCCAGGGCGATGCGGCAGCGGCCCGCGCGCAGTGCGAACACGGCGTTGGCCACGGCCATGAGACCACCGGAGCACGCCGAGTCCAGCGCATAGCTCTCGCCGTGCAGATCGAAGACCGAACTGACCGTGTTGGGCCCCATGTTGAGCAGCAGTCCGGCGACCGACGAGCCGTGCAGCCCGTCCACCGCGCGGACCGTCTCCGGCCACCCGGGGTCGGTGGCCCGCGCCCCGAACTCGCCGCCGGTCAGCTGGCGCATCCGGATGCGCATGGTGGTGATCTCGCGATAGCCGCTCTCGGTGAGGGCCGTGATCACCGAGGTCTCCTCGCGGTCGAAGCCCTCGGCCTCCCATCCGGCGTCCTGGATGGCCTCACGGGTCAGGTCGATCAGCAGCCGCCCCTGCGGATCCATCGATCTGGCCCGGCGTGGCGGGATGCCGTAGTGCGCCGCGTCGAAGTGGCCCACGTCCGGCAGCAGCGCCATGGTGTCCGTATAGGTCGCGGATGTGTCACGTAAGTTGTCGCTGAGGAAGGTGGCGGTGCGCCATCTCGAGTCCGGGACGGTGGCGAACTGCGCCCGCGGCTCATTGAGCAGCCGCCAGTACTGGTTGACGTTCCGCGCCCCCGGGAACCGGCAGGCCATTCCCACGATCGCGACGTCATCGCGCCGCGTGCCGCTCGCACCCACGGTGGATTCCTTCGCTGTCACGGCCGTCACCCGGCGGTGGCCAGTCGCTCGCGCCACCACTCCACCGTCGCCTTGACCTGCTCCTCGACGGGGGTGGCGCGCACCGCGAACTCGGCTTCGTAGGCGCTCGCGTCCATGACGAAGGGCCGGTCGAACTGGTAGCGGACCTCCTTGAGCTCGCGCAGCAGCGGGGAGAACAGCGACGCGAGACCCAGCACGGCCGACGGCAGCCTGCGCACCGCGACCGGCCCGGTCCCCGCCTCGGTGGCGAGGCGGTCGACCATCTCGCGGGTGGACAGCGCGGGCGCCGTCGGTACGTGCCAGGCGCGCCCCCAGGCCCGCTCCTCGCCCGCCACCTCGGCCAGGGCGGCGGCCACATCGGGGACATAGCTCCAGCTGTGCGGGGTGTCGGGGTCGCCGAGCGAGGAGACCGACTTGCCGCGCAGCACGGGTGGCATGACCCGCGCGGCGAGGTGCCCGCCGTCGGTCACCCCGGGCCCGAAGAAGTCCGAGGCCCGCACCTCGACCGCCTTGATACGGCCCTGCTCATGGAGGTCGCGCGCCTGCTCCCACCCGGCGGCGCGCACCCGCCCCTTGGTGCCGGTGGCGGCGAGCGGCAGCTCCTCGGTCATGGGCCCGTCCACCGGGCCGTAGCCGTAGAGGTTGCCGAGCATGACCAGGACCGCCCCGGTGGCCTCGGCGGTCGCGCGGAGCGACGCGGCCAGGGGCGGCCATTCACTCGCCCAGCGGTGGTAGGGCGGTGCGCCACAGCTGTAGAGGGCGGCCGCGCCCCGCACGGCCTCGGTCAGTCGCTCGCTGTCCGTCGCGTCCAGCGCGACGTGCTCGATACCCGGTTCCGGGCCGCGGCCCGACCTGGTGATGACGCGTACCGTATGGCCTCTTTCGGCGAGCAGCCGAGCAGTGGCCGCCCCCGCGGGCCCGAATCCTATGACGACATGAAGGTTCACGCGCGCACACTAGCGCGAGTGTCTGTGGCTTTTGCGGCAGACGTTCCGATGGGCCGTTCACTCCGTTCACCGGGAGGCGCCGGTTCCCGCTGAGGGCAGGTAGCGCGGCGCCCCGGTTTCGGGGTCTGGGGCGGAGCCCCGGCTTCGGGGAGGGGCGGGGAGGGGAGGGGGCAGCTCGCCGCAGGCGGGGCAATCCGCCAGCCCCCTAGCCCCGGCGCAGGCTCGCCAGGAAGCGCCAAAGCGCGGAGCGGGGCCGTTCCGGCCGGGCGGGGGCGGGCGTCGCCTCCGTGACCGGCTCGGCCTCCGGCAACGGGGCGGTCGGGGGCACCGGGGTCTGCCGTGTCCGCATCCGGTACCGGACCGGGAAGGACTTCAGACCGCGTACATGCGTGGACGAGCGCCAGGGCAACTGGTCGACGGGCAGGCCCAGTTCGAAGTCGCACCGTTCGAACAGCTTGCCCACCGCCGTGGTGACAACCATGTCGGCGAGCCCCCGGCCCGGGCACTGGTGCGGCCCCGCGCCCCAGGCCAGATGGGCGCGCGAACTCACCGACGCGTCCTGGCTCCCGGGCGTGGCGAACATCGGGTCGCCGTGCGCGGCGGCGATCGAGGGCACCACCACATCGCCCGCGGCGAGCCGGAAGTCCCCCAGGTCGGTGTCGACCGCGGGAAAGCGGAAGGTGAGGTTGACCCACGGCGGCGAGGCGATGTGCACGCGGTTGACCAGCTCCTCGACCGGCCCCGCCATCAGTCCGGCGCGCGTCCCGGCCTCCCCGGCCAGCACCTCCAGCACGCTGTTGGTGATGGCGTGGCTGACCAGCTCCGACATGATGACGATGATCGCGTACAGCTCCAGCCCGATCTGCTCCACCGTCAGCGGGGGCTCGACGGCCAGCAGCCGGGTGGTCAGGTCGTCGCCGGGGTTCTGCCTCTTGTACGCGGCGAGTTCGGTCGTCGCGGCCACCAGCCGGCCCACGGCCGCCGCGGCGTCCGGGCCGCCGTCCACCATGCGCCACGAGTCCATGAACACGTCGTCGCCCTGCTCGACCGGAAAGCCGAAGAGCCGGTTGACGGCCATCAGCGGCAGCGCCCGGGCGAACTGCGCGCCCAGGTCCACCCATCCGCTCTCGCTGCCGTCCGCGAAGAAGGTGATCAGCTCGTCGGCGTGGCGCGAGACGGCGTTCGCCAGTTCCCAGGACTGGGGCGCGTCGGAGTCCTGGAAGGGGGCGAGCGCCTCCTCCACGGCGGCGCGTGTCGCCTTGTGCCGCTGGTCGTCCTGGACCAGCAGATGGCTGACCTGGTAGCCGGGCAGATGCGGCCAGTCGGACGGCACCCGGCCCTCGCGCAGCCACCGCCAGTGCTGGACGTCCTTCTTCCACGCGCTCTCGTCGCGCAGCACCTCCCGCACCTCGCGGTAGCCGAGCACCAGCCAGACCGGCACCCCGTGCAGATCGACGGGTGCCACCGGCCCGTACCGGGCCCGCAGGCGTGCGTAGACCGAGGCGGGCCGGGTCTCGAAGTCCCGTGTCATCAGCGGCTCGACCGCCAGGGACTCCAGCTCGGACGGCTCGGAAGGAGGGAAGTGCATTTCGATGTCCTTAGGGCGACAGCTGGACCATTCCGGCCGGGCCGCGGGATCCGTGTGGGGGTAGCCACACGGCATCTGACGCGCGGCACGGAGCGAGAGTCGGCCCGCTACGGCGCAGGCCACACTAGCGGCCGTTCGGCGGGCTGAACAGGGACACCCCTTAGGGCTTTGAGCAGGCTAGGGCTTGTGGCCGACCGCCTCCGCGTAGAACGAGCGGTCCACGACCTTGTCCTCGGGCAGCGGGTCGCCCTCGACCACCCCGGCGGTGGCGTACGCCTTCTGGAGGCGGTCCACGGTGCCCGCGCGGATCTCCCAGTCCATGCGCAGCGACGGCACGGCGGCCAGCGTGTCCGGCTCGGTCTTGAGCACGTCGCCGAGGTCGTCCAGGAACGCCTTGTCCTTCTTGTAGTCGCCGGCGAAGTAGGTGTTGACGGTGCGGATGTAGGCGCGCAGGAACGCCACCCCCGCGTCCGGGTCCCCGGTCAGCAGATCGGGTCCGAACAGGAGCCCGCCGAGCGGTTCACCGCTCGGCTGACCGCCGAGGAAGGCGTAGCCCGCGTCGCCGTCCACCTGGCGCCACACCGGGTCGAGCAGCCAGGCCGCGTCCACACCGCCGTTCTTCAGCGAGGCGAGGACCTCGGCCGGGCCGAGCTGCTGGAAGCGGACGCTGTCCATGTCGGCCTTGTGCGCGGAGAGCACCTTCTCCATCGGGTACGTGATGACCGACCCCTTGCCGATGAGGGTGCCGACCGTACGGTCCTTGAGGCTGACCCCGCCCGCCGTCTCCCCCGGCCGCAGCCTGGCCCAGAATCCGCTCCTGGAGCCGGGCGCGGGCGTGAAGTTGCCGGCGACCCAGCGAATGTCGAACCCCTGCCGGATGCCGTTGAGCACGGCGGCCTCCGGCGCCGCGTACTGGACGTCGACATCGCCCTTGGCGAGCAGCGGAAGCGCGTCCGGGGTGGGCAGCAGCTTCACCTCGACGTCGAGCTTCTCCTTGCTGAATTCGCCCTTCGCCACACCGATCCGCAGGGGCGCCAGATATTCGGCGGTCAGCGTGGACGCGGAGACGACGACCTTCGTCCTCCTCTTCAGCGGCTTCGGCGCGGGCGCGCCGGGCGCGCAACGGGCGGGTTCACGGGTGGCGGACCTGTCGGAGGGGTCGGTCCAGCCCTTGGCGCAGCCCGCGACGGGGGTGATCGGACGGGGCTTGCCGCGCACGCCCGGACCCGCCGAGTCCGAGGTCCGCGCGTCGCAGGCGGCGAGGGAGCCGAGGACGCCCAGCAGGGTCACGCCGGTGAGGAGGGCGCGGGCGAGGGAGGGTGTCCGTGCCATGGGTGCCGCCTTCCGGGGGCCGGGGGTCGGAGCCGAGGTGGGGGTCAGGACTGGGGCCGGCCGCGGTCCCGCGGCGCCCAGGGGGTGAGCCGGCGACCGATGAACCGGACGAGTTCGGAGAAGACCACGCCGAGCACGGCCACGCAGACGATGCCGACGAACATCACGTCGTTCTGGAACAGCGTCCGCGAGTCGAAGATCAGGTGGCCGAGGCCGTCGTTCGCGGCGATCTGCTCGGAGGCCACGATGACCAGGACCGCCACTCCGGCCGCGACCCGCATGCCGACGAGGACCTGCGGCAGCGAGGCGGGCAGCAGGACGTGGCGGAACATCTGCCAGGGACCGGCGCCGAATACCCGCCCCGCCTCCCGGTGGCCCTCGGCGACGCCCATCACGGCGGCCATTGTGGAGATCCACACGAAGAAGAAGACGGTGGTCGCGACGAGCGCGATCTGGGGTCCCTCGCCGAGGCCGAACATATTGAGGAACACGGGGAGCAGTGCGAGTTTGGGCACGACGTACAGCGCGTCGAGCAACGGTTCCAGCGCCGCGCGGACCATCCGCAGCGCACCCATCAGCAGCCCGAACAGATAGCCCGCCGCGGTGCCGAGCGCATAACCGGCGATCACCCGCTTGAGGGTGGCCCATACGTCCGGCCACAGCTTGCCGTCGGCGGCGCGCTGCCAGCCGTCCGCCGCGATCGTGGACGGCGCGGGGTAGATACGCGGGTCGATCCAGCGCTGGTCCGCGGCGAGCTGCCACAGCAGGATCAGCGCGGCGGGCACGGCGAGGGCGAGGGAGAGTTCGATGGCGCGGCGGCGCCGGTGGGCGCGGACCGGATCGCGCTCGCCCGGCCCGGGGCGCCGCACCAGCAGCGTCGTCTCGGCGGGCGCGCCGCCCTGTTCGCCTTCAGCGGGGCGTTCACCGGGCCGCGCGGTCGGGGCCGAGGCGGCGGTGTTCTCGCCCTTCATGAGGGATTCCCGTTCTCGCCCGTACCTGAGGGATTCCCGTTCTCGCTCGTCATGAGGGATTCCTCACCGGGTCCGCCGGGGCGGTGGCACCGGCCCCGCCCCGCCGCACCTCGTCGCGCAGGAGTTCCCACAGCTCGGACCGCAACGCGGCGAACCGCGGAGCGTGGCGCATCGCCCCGGTGCGCGGGCGTTCGAACGGCGGGCGCCGTTCGGCGATCACCCTGCCGGGCCTGGCCGACATCACCACCACCCGGTCCCCGAGCACGATCGCCTCCTCCAGGCTGTGGGTGACGAACAGTGCGGTGGTACGGGTGGCCTGGCACACCGCCAGCAGCTCGTCCTGGAGGATGGTGCGCAACTGGGCGTCGAGCGCGGCGAACGGTTCGTCCAGGAGCAGCACCTCCGGCTCCACCGCGAGCGCGCGGGCGATCGCCACCCGCTGCCGCATCCCGCCCGACAGGGTGGCCGGGTAGGCGTCGGCGAAGTCGGAGAGACCGAGCCGGGCCAGCCAGTCCCGGGCCCGCGCGTCGGCGGCCTTGCGTGGCACACGCCGCACATCGAGGCCGAAGCGGACATTGGCCAGCACGGTCTTCCAGTCGTAGATGCCGTAGTCCTGCGGGATCATCGCGGCCGGGTGCCGGCGACGCGCGCGAATCTCGACCTCGCCACCGCTGGGGCGGACGAGTCCGGCGACGATGCGCAGGAACGTGGACTTGCCGCATCCGGACGGGCCGACGATGCAGCAGAACTCCCCGTGCCGAATGTCCATATCGAGTGGTCCGAGGGCGTGCACCTGCCGGGTTCCATGCCCGAAGGTGCGGGTCACCGCGCGGGCACGTACTTTCGGCGCGGCCCCGGGTGTGGTGTGCGGCTCCACCCCGTATCTCCTGATCCGGTCGAGCGGGTGTCGTGCGACAACGGCTGCGCGCACCGCTTTACGATATGACGCCCCGTCAGATTCGGGCAAGGGTGGCGGAGCGACTGGCACCCCAGGGGCATTACTCAGGACAGACGGCGGCACAGCAGCGCGTCCGGGCCGCCGGAGCCGCCCACCCGCGTGGTGAAGGCGATACCGGCGGCGTACTCGCCGTCCGCGCACTGCCCCTTGTAGGCACCGTGGGCGAAGTCGCCCCCCGCGGCGTCGGCCGGCCGGTTGTCGGAGCGGTCGAACCAGACCGTACGTCCCGTGGCGCCCAACGGGGACCGGGCCGGGGCGCACAGTGCGGCGGACACCCGGCTGCCACGGCGGCTGTAGCCGATGAGGAACTGGTCCGAGGGGCACTGGAACTTGGTGTAGCCGGAGGCCCAGTCGCCACCGGCCGGTACGTACCGTTCGTCCGTGACGACCGTATGGGCGGTGCCGGGGGCGCGCGGGTCGTCGGCGCCGGTGTCGGTGCACAGCCCGCGCCCGGAGGTGTGGCTGAGGCCGATCAGCCGCAGCCCATCGGGGCAGGCCGCCTTGTAGGCGCCCGGATCCCAGTCGCCCCGGCCCCGCTCGATCAGGGACTGCACATGGTCGCCGTGGTCGGTGACGAGCATGCGCCAGACCGGTACGCGGTCGACGGGGCCGGTGTGTCCGGGCGCGGTCATCAGCCGCCGCCACGCCGCGCCGCGCCAGTCGCCCTGGTCGAGGATTCCATATCCGCGGCCCGTGGCGTCGTAGCGCAGCAGCGCCCAGTCGTCGTGGCCTTCCCAGCCCACGAGTGGCCAGTAGGCGAAGTCGGCGTCATGGTCGGCGAAGTAGTCGGTGATATGGGTGAACCAGGCGCGCGGCGCGGTACCCGTCTCGGCCGATCCGATGCCGAACTCGCTGATCCACACGGGTGCGGTGTAGTGCTTTCCGCTGTCCTCGGCGACGAAGAACGCCTGGTCGGTGAGGGTTCGATACAGCTCATCCCGGCTGAGGTCCTGGTACCGGGGGTCGTGGGTCTCGCCGACGCCGGTGGCACCGCTGTGGCGCGGGCCGGTGTATCCGTAGAAGTGGGCCGAGTACACCAGCTTGTGGGCGTCTGTGAGGGTGTGCGAGAGGGTGCGCGCGGGGGCCAGGGTGGGGCGTTCGTGGGGCAGCCCGTCCACCGGAATCCCGGTCCAGTTGATGCCCTCGATCACGATGAGGAGATCGGGGTCGGCCTCGGTGAGGATGCGGTCGGCGGCACGTTGCGCGGCGGTGTACCAGTCGTGCTGGTCGCCGAGGCCCCAGTTGGGGTCGTCCAGGACATCGCGGCGCACCTCGTTGTAGAGGTCGGCGCCCACCACACGTGGCTCGTCGGCGTAACGGCGGGCCATGAAGACCCAGTCGTCGATCCACGCTTGCGTGGACTGGCCGCTGTTCCACCGCTCGTTGCCGTCGATGCCGCAGCACCATCGGGTGGTGTTGGTGTGGTTGTTGAGGATGACGGCGAAGCCGTCCCGGCTGAGTGCGGACACCACGACGTCGAAGATCTGGAGGGGTGTCCTTCCGCGCAGTTGGGTGTTGGCGGCCACGGCGCTGTCCGGGACGGTCGCCGTGGTGTGGATCATCTCGTTGGAGAACGGCAGCCGGATGCTGTTGATGCCCAGCCGGTGGAAGTCGGCGAGCAGTGTCGGCAGGGGCACCCGGTCCAGGGCGAGGGGGATGCCGGAGGAGTTCTGCCCGGAGTGGTGGTTGGCGGGGTCGTCCACACTGCCGCTGCCCGTCCACGAGCCCTGCGCGCCGTCCCAGTTGGCCGACTTGAGCCGGAAGCGGTCGCCCTTGGCGTCCACGATGTACCGGCCGCGGGTCGACAGCGGCGGCTGCCAGGCGTCAGCCGCGGGGGCGGAGGCGGCCTTGGCGGAGACGGAGGCGGCCTTGGCGGTGACGGCGGGGACCGCCTCCGCGACGGGCTGCCGGGCGGTGGCGACCGGTCCCGGCGCCATGGCCAGCAGGGCGAGGATCGACGCGATTCCCGTCAGGTACCTGAGTGATCTCCTGGTCGGCATGCGGCCTTCCCGTGGGTGAGCGATGGTGCCCGAACGCGGCACCGCCGGACCCGGCGCGCCCTGGCACCATACTGACGGCCCATCACATCACCGTCCAGACAGCGGCGTTCGATCAGCTCGACGGCTCGATCACCAACCGCGCCCCCTGCGTTTCGCCGGACGAGGGCCCGGTCTCCAGCAGGAGTTCACCGGGTTCGACGGCGAGGCCCAGGTCCCGGGTGACGGAGGCGAGGGTGTCGGCGTCGACCGCGAACACGGCCTCGGCCTCCTCCCCCGGCCGCAGCTCGAGGCGGGCGAAGCCACGGAGCTCGCGGACGCGGGGCCACGAGGAGCCGCCCGACAGCCGGCGCACATAGAGCTGGACCGTCTCGCGCACCGGCCGCTCACCCGTGTTGCGCACGGTGGCCCGGCAGATGAGCGCCGGGTCGTCCGCGGTCACCCGGGCACGGGAGAGTCGCGGCGGCGCGTACGCGACCGTGGTGCACGAGAGGCCGTGGCCGAAG
The DNA here is from genome assembly GCF_039525925.1 of Streptomyces javensis. Classification (NCBI taxonomy): domain Bacteria; kingdom Bacillati; phylum Actinomycetota; class Actinomycetes; order Kitasatosporales; family Streptomycetaceae; genus Streptomyces; species Streptomyces javensis. The sequence goes on from NZ_BAAAIF010000017.1 coordinate 138,433, forward strand.
GCGTAGCGGGCGGTGGCGGGCTGGTCCACATAGCCGCGGTACCGGTGGTCCTTGGCGTTGTAGAACACCGGCAGCTGCGCGGCCGACCTGGGGATGGACACCGGCAGCCGCCCCTCGGGCCCGGCCGTGCCGAACAGCACGTCGGCGACGGCCCGCCCGCCCCACGGGCCCGGGTACCAGGCGCTCAGCACCGCCGCGGCCTTCTCCGAGAGGTCGGGCAGGGCGTGCGGACGGCCCTGGACGAGGACCACGACGACCGGCACCCCCGTGGCCGCCACCGCGTCCAGGAGCGCCAACTGCCCCTCGGGCAGGCGCAGTTCCGCCAGGTCGACGCCCTCGCCGCAGGTCATACCCGCGGGGTTGGCGGAGCTCACCACCGCGGCGCCGTTGCTGTCGAAGGTGGTGTCACCGGACCGGGCGCTGGATCCGCCCAGGACGAGCACCGCGATGTCCGCCGCTGACGCCAGCGCGACCGCCTCGGGGACACCGGAGAGGTCGCCGCCGACCAGCTCGCACCCTGGCCCGTAGGTGACCTCGGTGTCCGGCGGCGCGGCCGACCGGATGCCGTCCAGGACCGTGACGTGGTGGGAGCCGGGGCGCTGTGGCGCGGTGTAGTCGCCGATCTGCTGGGCGATGGAGTCGGCGTTCGGGCCGAGGACGGCGATCCGGCGGGCCGAGGGTGCCAGCGGCAGGACTCCCCCGTCGTGGGCGAGCAGGGTGATGGACGCGCGGGCGATGCGTTCACTCAGCTCACGCGGGTCGGCGGGCCGGTCCACGGCAGGCGCGTAGGGCCGCTCGAAGAGGCCCAGGCGGAACTTCAGCGCCAGCACCCGGGCCACGGCGGTGTCCAGGGTCCGCTCCGCGACGAGCCCCTGGGCCACCGCCTCGGCCAGCCGCGGAAAACAGGCATCCCAGAGGCTCAGGTCGCATCCGGCGTCGAGGGCCAGGGCGCCCGCGGCCACCGGGTCGCCCGTGAGCCGGACCAGACGGTCGATGGCGCCACCGTCCGCCATCACGAGGCCGTCGAACCCCAGCCGCTCCCGGAGGAGTTCGGTCAGCAGCGGTCGGCTGGCGACGCAGGGCAGGCCGTCGAACTCGTTGTACGCCGCCATCACCCCGGCCGCACCGGCGCGTATCCCGGCCCGGGCAGCCGCCAGATGGATCTCGTGCAGCTCGCGGGCGCCCAGTTCGGTGGCCGCGCTGTTGCGTCCGCCGACCGCGGCCCCCTGTCCGGCGAAGTGCTTGAGCACCACGGCCACGTCCGCCGTGCGCATCCCCCGCACCAGCGCCCCGGTGAGCCGGGCCGCCAGATACGGGTCCTCGCCGAAGCACTCCTCCGCACGTCCCCAGCGCGGGTCGCGCACCAGGTCGAGGGCGGAGACCAGCGCCACGTGGCCACCGCGTGCCCGCACCTCCGCGCCGACCGCTGCCGCCGCGTCCTCGTAGAGCCCGGGGTCCCAGGTGGCGCCCACGGCGAGGTTGACCGGCAGCACGGTGCCGTCCAGGGCCTGGTGGCCGTGCGGAACCTCCTCGACGAGCAGCACGGGTATGCCGAGTCGGGTGTTCTCCACGACGTGCCGCTGTACGGCGTCGGCGACCCGCGCCCCGTCCTCCGCGGTGATGCCGTCGGCGAAGCCGACGCCGGACCAGGCGTCGGCCCGCTGGAGTCCGTACAGGGCGCCCAGCCCGCCGTACGCGGCGACCTCGGCGCGGAAGGCGTCGGTGAGCCGGTGGCCGCCGTCGGTGCGCTCGTAGGCGTGCCAGCCGTACATCCGCTGGTTGACCTGGCCGACCTTCTCGGTGAGGGTCATGCGCCCCAGCAGATCGCGGACCCGCTCCGCCACGGGCGCGGCCGGGTCGCGGTAGAGCTGGTCGGTCATGTCAGCTCCAGGACGCGCACACCGTACGGGCCGAGTGTCACATCCGCCGTCGCCGCGCCGGACGCGAGGTCACGCAGCGTTCCCTCGGCGGCGGGGCGGACGGTGACCTCCTCGGGGCTCTGGCTGACCAGCCAGACGAAGCGGCGCCCGTCGTCGTGGACAAGGAGGTCCGCGCCGACGTGGGGGCTGTCGACCGTCACCGGGCGGTGGACCCCGGCCACGTCGCCGAGCGCCGCGTACAGCCGGTGGGTCTCCTCGGGGTTGGCGCGGGCGGTGCGGGCGGCCATGTGCTCCAGGGGGTAGGTGGCCAGGACGGTGCGGCCGCGCCCGGTGTCGCGCACCAGGAGGGCGGGCCGCCCGTGGGCGTCGACGGCCACCACCCGGGCATCACGCGGCACCACCGGCAGATACGCCCGGCTGTCCTCGTTGCCCGCGACGGGGAAGCGCAGCGAGGTCCCGGCCGTCAGCCCGCCGAAGTCCTCGGTGAACGTCATCTCCAGGACGTCGTCCTCGATGGGCTCGGCCACGCCGTAGGAGAGCTGTAGTTCCACGCCGAACAGCCCGTCCAGGTCGTCGAACCACGGGCCGCGGGTCCCCGGGTGCTCCCCGGAGCAGAACGAGAGGTAGACGGTGGCGCCCGCGTGGGCGCGGCGTTCGAGCTCACGCCGGGTGCGCGTGGTGAGCTGACGGGTGGCGGGGAGCAGATACAGGGCCGCGTCGCCGGGCAGTCCGTCGGCCTCCCGGGTGAAGCCCACCGGCAGGTCGGCGGCGCGGGTGGCCACATAGCTCTGATGCAGCGATGTGAAGATCAGCGGCCGGTCGGCGGGCCTGCTGTAGGGGTAGCCGCGCTCTAGGAAGGCGGGCACGACCAGGGCGGCGTCCGCGTCGGCGCGTCGGCAGTGTGCGAAGTCCACGGCCTTCAACACGTCGGCGAACGCGGCGAGTTCGAGCAGCGGGGCCTTGGGGGCGCCGGTGTGGTCGGTGATGCCGAAGTGCATCTCGAAGGGGTGGTGGTCGTACGGCGAGCGGTCCCACAGGTCGTCGTAGTCGGTGTTGTTCCAGGCGATCCAGCCCGTGGCCCCACCGAGCAGCGAGTTGTGCAGGGTCTGCCGGTAGTAGACCGCCGCGTTCCGCTCGGACACGGTGTCCGTGGAGAGCCCGAACTCCTCCAGGACCACGGGCTGTCCGGTGACCGACGCCAGTTCGCACTCGAAGGCGGCGCGCAGGTGCTGACGGGGCCGGTCGGTGTCCGAGCGGTAGACGTGCGGGCCCACGAAGTCCACGTATTCGGCGGTCTCGCGCAGCGAGAAGCCATTGTCGCGGCCGGTGACCTCGATGCCCCAGGCGCCGTCGCCGAGGGAGACGGGCTGGGTGCCACCGGCCGCCCGTACGGCGTTGCACATGGCCTGCGCCCAGGCGGTCACCACCTCGGAGGAGGGCGGATCCACCTGGTAGATGCGGCCGTAGCCGGGCATCTCATTGGTGATGAGCCAGCCGGTGACCGCCGGGTGGTCCTTGAAGCGGCGGGTCATCTGGGACGCGAACCACGCCTGGCGGCCGACCATCCACACGTCCTCGTAGAGGTCGCGGCCACCGCGCCAGGCGGGGTCCCAGTTCTCGCCCGACATGTGTCCGACGATGAAGGTGGGCACCGTGCCCATGCCCGTCTCGGTGTGGGCGTCGAGGAAGTCGCGGAAGCGCTCGCACAGCGTCTCGTCGACGCGGTGGGGCTCCGGGTGGAAGTCGGGCCAGTAGAAGAACGACCGGGTCATCGTCAGGCCGTGCTCGCGCAGCACCCTCAGCTCCGCGCGGACCGTCGTCGGGTCGTAGTCGCGCCACATCAGGGGCCCGCCGGTGCGGGACCAGAAGTTGGCGCCGAGCCAGGGCAGGACGGCGGGGTGGTGGGTGAGCTGGGCGCTGTGGCGTCGCATGGTCCTTCTCGGATGTCGGTGGTACGGGGTGGGGGGTGGCCCGGCGCGGGGCCGGGGTCGGGGGCTCAGGTGTCGGCCGTCAGCCGGGGGCGGGTCCGGTGGACTCGCGGACGACCAGCCGTGGCCGGTCGTCGAGCGCCGTCTCCTCGACGTTCTCGCCGCAGCGTGCGAGGAGCAGCCGGGCGGCGGCCGCGCCGACCCGCTGCACCTGCTGGTCGACCGTGGTCAGCCGGGGGTGCAGCCAGCGGCCGAGCGGCAGGTTGTCGTGGCCGACGACCGACAGATCGTCGGGGACGCGCAGCCCGGCGCGCTGGGCGGCGCCGATACCGCACATCGCCATCGAGTCGTTGGCGTAGACGATCGCGGTGGCGCGGTCGGCGGCGTCCAGCAGTGCCTGGGTGGCGGCGACGGCGGACACTTCGGTGAAATCGGTGTGCAGGACCGCGTAGGGCCGCAGCCCCGCCTGCCGGAGGGCGGTCTCGAAGACGCCGCCGCGCAGCCGGGTGTGCTTCAGGTCGGCGGGGCCCGCCACATAGGCGATCCGCCGGTGTCCGAGCCCGAGGAGGTGGCGGACGACCTCCTCGACGGCGGCGTCCTGGTGGCCGAGGCCGACGCGTGGCACGGCGGCGGCGCGGTCGGGGGGACCGAGCAGCACGGCGGGCAGGCCGAGGCGGGCCAGCAGGGCGGGGCGCGGGTCGTCGGCGCGGGCGTCGGTCAGGACGGCGCCGTCGACGCGGCCCTCGGCCGCGAGCCGCTTGTAGAGGGCGTTCTCCTCCTGGGCCCCGGCCACCAGGTGCAGCAGCAGACCGTAGCCGCGGGGCGCCAGTTCGCCCTCGATACCGGTGATCAGCTCGCTGAAGTGCGGGTCCGCGCCGAGCACATCGGTGGGGCGCCGGACGACGAGGGCGAGGGTGCGGGTACGGGCGCTGCGCAGGGCGGCGGCGGACGCGCTCGGTGACCAGCCGAGCTCCGTCGCGGTGTCCAGGATGCGCTGCCGGGTGGCCTCCGACAGCCGGCCCTTGTCGTTGAACGCCTGGGAGACGGCGGCGGTGGACACCCCGGCGGCGGCCGCCACCTCTTTGATGGTGGGGCGCCGTCCCGGTTTCGCGGCGGTCGTGCTCACACCTTGACCGGAGGTCGTGCTCACGCCTTGACCGCCCCGTTGATGAGCGCCTGCTGCATGCGCTTCTGGAGCACCGTGTAGACGACCCATACGGGGATCAGGGTCAGGACGGTACCGGCGGTGAGGACGCCGTAATCGGTTCCGGTGATGGCCTTGAGGGTGGGCAGGGCCACCTGCACGGTGCGCTGCTCGGGGTCGGGACCGATGATGACCAGCGAGTACAGGTACTCGTTCCAGAAGGTGAGGAAGTTCAGCAGGAGCACGGTGGCGATGCCGGGCAGGCACATCGGTATGTAGATGTGGCGCAGCACCGTGTAGGTGGACGCCCCGTCCATCCGGGCGGCCTCCTCCATCTCCCTGGGGATGGTCCGCATGAACTGCACCAGGATCACCACCGACAGCGGCATCGCCGTCGCGGGCAGGAGGAAGACCATGAACAGCCGGGTGTGGAACAGCCCGGTGGCGGCGGCGAGCAGGAAGGTGGGGAAGAGCGCCGCGAACGTGGGGATCAGGAACCCCAGCGAGAAGACCTTCTCCATCGCCGAGGCGAGCCGTCCGGTCGAGCGGGCGAGCGCGAACGCCGCGGGCAGCGCCAGCAGCAGGGTCAGCGCCAGGGCGAGGACCGTCACCAGGGCGGAGTTGACGACGGCGGTGCCCAGGTCGGCGCTGTCGTAGGCGGTACGGAAGTTGCCGAAGCCGAGCGACTCGGGCAGTGCGAAGGGATGGGCGAAGATCTCCTCGTTGCTCTTGAACGCGGAGGCGAGGAAGTAGTAGAGCGGCACGATCAGGAGTACCGCGTAGGTCCACACCAGGATGTGTGCGGGCAGCCAGCGCTTGCCGAGTTTCATGGTGAGCCGCCTCACGATCAGTAGTTCTGGCGGAACGCGCGGCGGATGGTGAGCAGCCCGACGAGCCCGGCCAGGAAGAGGATGACGCCGACGGTCTGGCTGTAGCCCAGGTCGGCGGCGATGAACGCCTTCTGGTAGACGAGGAACGACAGCGTCGTGGACGAGCTGCCGGGACCGCCCTGGGTGAGCAGCAGCACGTGCTGCGCCGAGCCGAAGAGGGTCCACAGGAACTGCAACATGGTGACGACGCCGACGTAGTCGCGGATCACGGGGAAGTGGATGCGCCACATGGTCCGCCAGTGCCCGGCCCCGTCCAGCTGGGCCGCCTCGCCGAGGTCGTCGGGGACGCTGTCGAGCCGGGCGGCGAACAGGACGGCGGTGAAGCCGATCCCGCTCCACACGTCCAGGGCGATCAGACAGGCCAGGGCCGTGGACGGCGAGGCGAGCCAGGCGTCGGTGAGCGAGCCGAGCCCCACCGACTCGAGCGCGCCGTTGGCCAGTCCGTCCGGGGACAGCGCCGCGTAGAACACCATGGCCTTGGCGGGGGTGGAGATCAGGCCGGGGATGAACAGCAGATAGCGGATCACCCGGTGTCCGGGCGGCTTCTGCGCCACGTAGTAGCCCAGCATGTAGGCGCACACGATCATGATCGGCAGCGCCACCGCCAGCTGGACGGCGGTGTTGCGCACCGCGTCCCAGAAGACGGGGTCGTCCAGGACCGTGCGGACGTTGCCGAGCCCGGCGAACGACACCGGCTGGAGCATGCCCGGCCAGTGCAGGGCGGCGATCACGAAGATGGCGATCACCGGGCCGATCATGAAGACCGCGTACCAGACCAGCGCCGGGACGGCCAGGATCGTGCCGCCCTGCCGGGGTGTGCCGCTACGGCCTTTGGTGGCGGGTGGTGCGGGGTGGCGGATCGCGGCCCCGCCCGGGGGCGACGTCAGCGTCGTCATGAGGTGGCTCCCGTGGAGTCGGGCTCGGGATATGAGCGAACGGGCGGGCGGTTCACGCGGAGCGGTACGCGGTCTCGAGCGCGGCGCGGACCTTCGCGGCGCTGGTGCCGCGGGTGAAGGAGGTGCTGGTCGCGGTGATCAGCGGCTGGGCGGCGGCGGGCGGGACGTACACATCGGGCAGCAGCGCCTGGCTCACGGTCGAGCCCAGCCGCTGGGCCGCGGCCACCAGCGGGAAATCGGTGCTCACGGTGTCGGAGCGCAGCGCCATGTCGCGGCCGCTCTCCTTGATGAACCGGGCGACGGTGTCGGGCCGGTACATGAAGCGCAGGAACTTCTCGACGGCGTCGATCTTCTTGGTGCCGTTCGGGCTGATCCAGAACCCGATCAGGGTGTAGGTGCGCAGGATGGTGGGCTTCTCGTGCGCGGCGCCGTCGGCCAGCGGCCATCCGCCGACCTCGGTGTGCCGGGCCACCTTCGGGGGCACCTTGGCCAGCGCCGAGGACATCGCCGACTCGATCGCCGCGGCCTGCGTGTTGAACTGCGTGGTCATCGAATCCGAGGTGAGGCCCTGGGCCTTGTCGGCGAAGACACCGGCGTCGCGCAGTGTCACGAAGTACTCGATGCCCTCGCGGGCGCCCTTGGCTCCGAAGTCCCCCGTGGTGTAGGCGTGCCGGGCCTCGTCCTCGGTGAGGTAGGTCTGGATGATCTGGGCCAGCAGCTTCTGCCCGGTCCAGTCGTTGCCACCGACGGTCACGGGCGCGATCCCCTTGGCGCGCAGCTTGCGGGCCGCGGCGATCAGCTCGTCGCCCGTGGTGGGTATCGCGTCGACGCCCGCGCGGTCCAGCAGGGCCCGGTTGTAGGCGATCGGCCAGTTGGTGGCGAAGTAGGGGAAGGCGCGCACCCTGCCCTTGGCGTCGGTCCACTCGGCGAGCGCCTGCGGAAGCACCCGCTCCCGCAGCCCCCAGTCGTCCAGATAGCCCTTGACGTCGACCGTGGCGCCGACGTCCGTCCAGGCCAGCGTCTTGTCGTAGAGGTTGACCATGACGACGTCCGGCTCCTTGCGGGCCAGCCGCGAGGTCTCGTAGACCTGCGCGAGGTCGTCGCCGTTGATGAGGTTCTTGACCTTGAGTCCCGGATGCTCCTTGCGGAACCGGTCGAGGGCCGCGAGGTAGGTGGGGGATCCCGGGGCGGTGGTGCCCAGCTGGCTGTGCACGACGAGCGTATCGGGATCGGAGTCCGCGCCGGTGAGCGCGGAGCAGGCGGAAAGGCCAGGCAGGACGGTCGCGGCGGCGAGGCCGGAACCGGCGGCGAGGAAGCCGCGCCGAGTCAGCGGTGAGTGCACTGCGGGGGTCTCCAACCAGGCGGTTAACGAGTGGTTAATCGATCTACCTCGAGGGTGTGAGGAATGTAGGAGCCACTTCGCCTCTGGTCAAGCCCTTGCCGGGACCGAAAACACACCGGACCCGCGGAACCCCATCCGCGGCGGGGAGCGGATGGGGTGCGGGTCGTCCGTGGTGGGGAGCGGATGGTGCGCGGTCGTCCGTGGTGGCGGGTCCGTGACGACGCACCCGCGGTGGCGCTATTCCCAGGCCAGCCGCACCTGGGCGCCGGGGTCGGCCACCTGCGTCCATGTCTCGGCGATCCGCATGGTCGTCCTGCGCACGCTGTCGTACGGCGGCCAGCCGGGGTCGCCCGTCCTCGCGAACCGGATCCAGGTGGCGTGGACCCGGGAGGCGAGGTCGGCGGGCGGCCCGGCCGGGCCGAGGATCGCCTCGGGACCGTGGAGCCGTGTCAGGTCGGTGCGGTCGAACACGAACGGCAGCTCCATGACGTGCGAGGCGCCGAGCCGCCCGGCCAGCGCCTCCGACCGCCAGCCGAACTCGTAGACGTGGGTACGCGACGAGGGGTGCTGGGCATGGGCGGTGGCGAGCCGCCGGGTGCCCGCGCCGAACAGGGCGTCCGTCATGATGGCGGCCCGCAGCTCGCCCGGGGACGCCCCTGGCCGCTCCCGGCGGTAGACCTCCACCAGCTTCTCGGGGGCGGGGTGGGAGCGTGCCGCCGTGGCGCGGACGTCCTCCTCGGTCGAGGACGTGAGGTGGCCCGAGGGGGCCAGATAGAGGTTGCCCTCCTCGGCGTTCGTGCCGAGCAGCAGATCGACGCCCGCGCCACGTCCGGTGGCCACGGCCTCGGCCGGCTGCTGGTCCAGGACGAGGCTGAACGTGCTCAGGCCGATCAGCGGGTCGAAGCGCCCGTCGACCGTGAGATCGATCCCGGCGAGTCGCGGCATGGCCGCCACGAAGCGCTCGTCGGGGACCGACGCCAGCGCCTCCGCGGTCGCGGCGGTCCCCAGGGCACGGGCGAGGGCCTGGGTGACCCGGCTCGCCTGGGCGCGGCTGAACGCCCCCAGACCGCTGCCGCTCTGGATGATGGCCCGCTGGAAGAGCCCTTCGGCCCGTGGGTCGGCCACCACCGCGCCCACGATGGTGGCGCCCGCCGACTGGCCGAAGAGCGTCACCCGGGACGAGTCGCCCCCGAACGCCGCGATGTTCTCCCCGACCCAGCGCAGCGCCGCGACCACATCCAGCAGGCCGCGGTTGTCGGGGGCGTCGGGGAGGTGCAGGAAGCCGGGCACCCCGAGCCGGTAGTTGAGGGTGACCAGGACGACGCCGTCCCGGGCGAAGGCGGTGCCGTCGAAGAGCTCGGACCGGGTGGACCCGGCCACGAAGCCGCCGCCGTGCACGAACACCATCACGGGCAGGTCGTCGCGTGTGGTGTCGGGCGTCCAGACGTTCACCGCGAGGTAGTCCTCGCCCGGGACCCAGCCCGGTCCGAAGTACGGGGACATGTCGAGCCGGCCGAATGCGTCGCGCTTCGGCTGCGGTGCCGTGGGGCCCCCGGCGGTGGTGTCCCGGACACCGTCCCACGGCGGGTGCGGCGCCGGCGGCGCGAACCGGGCGGCGCCGCGCGGTGGTGCGGCGTAGGGGATGTGCCGGAAGACGGTGGCGTGTTCCTCCTGGCGGCCGCGGACCGCGCCGTGGGAGGTCACGACGACGGGGGCGTGGGTGTGGTTCGTCATGCGTGGTGCGTCTCTTCCTCGGTATCTCTCCGGCCACCGGTCACAGGCGTGCGAAGGCGGCCCATTCCTTGACGGCGAACGTGTCGCCCTCGCGCCGCACCTCGGCGGCGCCGTGGCCGCCCAGGTGGGCCGGGAAGACCAGGGCGTGTCGATCGGCGGCCCGGCCGAGGACCCGGCGGCGGGTGGCGCGGGATTCGGCCGGGTCCTCGCAGAAGCAGCTGTTGGTGTCGGGATCGGCGATCTGCACCGGGCTGTGCAGCAGGTCCCCCACGAAGAGCGCGCGATCGCCCCGGGAATCGAGAGCGAGCAGGGAGGATCCCGGTGTGTGTCCGGGGGCGAGTTCCAGACGGAGATTGGCGTCGATGTCGAGGCTGCCGTCCCACAGCAGCGCCTTGCCCGCTTCCCGGATGGGGGCGACGGAATCCTCGAAGACATTCTGATTGCCCCTGCCGAGCAGTGGCTTGTGCTCGTTCTCCGGATTCCAGAACTCGAAGTCGCGCTCGGGGATGAGATATGTGGCGTTCGGGAAGGTCGGCACCCACTGCCGACCGTCGAGACGGGTGTTCCAGCCCACGTGGTCGACGTGCAGATGGGTGTTGACCACGAGGTCGACGTCCTCCGGCCGCACCCCGGCCCTGGCGAGATTCCCCAGGAAGTCGGTGTTCAGATAGCTCCACACCGGTGCGTAGGGCCGGTGCTTGTGGTTGCCCACTCCGGTGTCGACGAGAATGGTCTTGCCCTCGCTGCGCAGGACCCAGGTCTGAATCGCGGACCGCACGTTATCGGTGCCGGGATCGTAGAAGTCCGGGGCCAGCCAGGAGGCGTTGTCCTTCCACACCTCCTCAGGGCTTTCCGGAAAGAAGGTCCGGGACGTCAGGTCGACGGATCCGTAGTATTCCTCGACGCGTGTGACGGTGACATCGCCCAGGGTTATCTGCTGCATGGATATTCACCTTGTTCATGAGATGTCGATTCGCGGCAGAATCCTCGTCGGAGGGGGTCATGGGCGGTATCCGTCACCTGACTGCACTCGCCGACGGAGGCGGGCAGCACGACCGATAACACGTCATCGCCGCACCGAAAACTTTTCGGAGACTGATGGCGCTAGATCCTTTGCATCGCCGATGACCATGCGTATACATCAGTGAGTCGCAGATCAGAGGCGATGTAGCGGCAACACCAGCCGAAGTTTCTACCGGAATCGTTCCGGAAGAAGCGTTGACGTTGCGACGGCCCCGCAGCATACTCCGCATCGATCGTTGCCCATCGGCACAGCACTGCCACCCGCCCGCGAAGAAGGGACAGCAATGGTCATCGATTCCCGTCAGGCCCGCCAGGAGCGCGGAGATCGCCGTCCCCGGTTACGCGTCCGAAGGGCGTTCAGCCTCGGCGTCGTCGGCCTCCTCACCGCGGCCGGTGTCCTGGCCCTGTCCGGTCCCGCCAGCGCCGCGAGCACCCTGGGCGGCGCGGCGGCGGCCAAGGGCCGCTACTTCGGTGCCGCCGTGGCCGCCAACCACCTCGGCGAAGCCGCGTACGCCAACACGCTGGACACCGAGTTCAACGCCATCACACCCGAGAACGAGATGAAGTGGGACGCCGTCGAGAGCTCCCGGAACTCGTTCAACTTCGGCAGCGCCGACCAGATCGTGAGTCACGCCCAGGGCAAGGGCATGAAGATCCGGGGCCACACTCTGGTCTGGCACTCCCAACTCCCCGGCTGGGTAGGAGGTTTGAGCGCCACCGAGCTGCGCTCGGCGATGAACAACCACATCACCAAGGTGATGCAGCACTACCAGGGCAAGATCCTCGCCTGGGACGTGGTCAACGAGGCGTTCCAGGACGGCAACAGCGGTGCCCGGCGCAGTTCACCGTTCCAGGACAAGCTCGGCGACGGCTTCATCGAGGAGGCGTTCCGCACCGCGCGTGCGGCCGATCCGGGCGCCAAGCTCTGCTACAACGACTACAACACCGACGGCCAGAACGCGAAGAGCAACGCCGTCTACAACATGGTGAAGGACTTCAAGGCGCGCGGTGTGCCGATCGACTGCGTCGGCTTCCAGTCGCACTTCAACGGCCAGTCCCCGGTCCCCGGCGACTACCAGCAGAACCTCCAGCGCTTCGCCGACCTCGGCGTCGATGTGCAGATCACCGAGTTGGACATCGAGGGCTCCGGCACGGCCCAGGCCGACAGCTACCGCCGTGTCACCCAGGCGTGTCTGGCCGTGTCCCGCTGCACCGGCATCACCGTATGGGGTGTCACCGACAAGTACTCGTGGCGCGCCAGTGGCACCCCGCTGCTGTTCGACAACAACTACGCCAAGAAGCCCGCTTACACCGCGGTGCTCACCGCGCTGGGCGGCACCAGCGGTGGTGGCGACGGCGGCGACAAGTCGTGCACCGCGTCGTACTCCGAGACGCAGCGGTGGGGCGACCGCTTCAACGGCAAGGTGACGGTGACGGCCGGAAACTCCGCCATCAGCAGCTGGACGGTGACGGTGACCGTGCGTTCCGCGCAGAGCGTCTCCACCACCTGGAGCGGCACTCCCAGCTGGGACGGCAGCGGCAAGGTCATGACGATGAGGCCCAACGGCAACGGCAACCTGGGCGCCGGAGCGGCCACCAGCTTCGGCTTCACGGTCATGGCGAACGGGGACTGGTCGGCCCCCACCATCGGCTCGTGCGTCGCCTCCTAGCCGGCCGGCAGGGGACCACACCCGCACTTACAGGAGGGACCATGACCGGACGCGGGAAGGCCGCGGCAAGACGCGCAGCCACTAGAAGCACCGGGAAAGCGCGGCGGTTCGCACTCGTCGCGGCGGCCACGGCCGCCCTGGCGGGGTTCTCCGCCGCGCCGTCGCCCGCGGCCACGCACGGCGCGGCGCACACCGAGCGGGCCTGGGCCGACTGCCCCAACGGATACGTGGGGCTGACGTACGACGACGGGCCGAATCCGGCGTCGACCCAGGCGCTGCTCAACGCCCTGCGGGCGGGTGGCGCGAAGGCCACCTTCTTCATCTGGGGGCTCCACGCCGACCAGCATCCGGATCTGCTCAGGGCCGAGCAGGCGGCGGGCATGTGGATCGCCAATCACACCACGTCGCACCCCCATCTCACCCAGATCGGCGAGCCGGCGGCGTACAACGAGATAGCGGGCGCCCAGAACACCATCCGGCGCATCACCGGGCAGACACCCACTCTGTTCCGGCCGCCGTACGGGGAGACCAACGCGCAGGTCAAGGCCGATGAGGCCCGTCTCGGGCTGACCGAGGTGCTGTGGAGCGTGGACTCCCAGGACTGGAACGGGGCCGGCACCCAGCAGATCGTCCAGGCCGCCGCCACCATGCGGGCGGGCAGCATCATCCTCATGCACGACGGCGGGTACCAGACCACCGTCGCCGCCGTGCTGCAGATCCTCAGCGGGCTCGCGGCACGGGGGCTGTGCCCCGGCAGGATCACCGCCGGGGCGGGTGGCGGCGCGGTCGTCACGGCTCCCTGAGCGCCGTATCCGGCTGACCGCTTCCGGCCGCGTCGCGCGGCAGCGGCCGCGGCCCCGCCTCGGCTTCCGCCGCGCCCCCGGCGCCCCCGTGTTCGCCACCGCGGTAGGCGGTGCGTGACGGGGGCGCCGGCAACAGGCGCTGGAGCAGCGGGCCGGTCATCATCGTGGTGACCACGGCCATGGCCACCATCACGGTGAAGACACGGCCGTCGATCACTCCGAGGCCCAGGCCCACGTTGAGCAGGACGAGTTCGGTGAGCCCGCGCGCGTTCATCAGCACACCGAGGGTGACCGCCTGCCGTGGGGTGGCCCCGGTGAGCCGGGCGGCGGCCGCGGCACCGATGAACTTGCCCGCGCAGGCCGCGACGAGCACGGCGAGCAGCATGGCCAGGCCCTGGCCGCCGAGTCCCCGGAAGTCGACGGACAGCCCGGTGACGGTGAAGAAGACCGGGAGCAGCAGCAGGCTCGACTGCTCGATGCGCGCGGGCACCTCCGGAGTGTGGGCCTCGAGCAGGCGGCGCGGTACGACGGCACCGAAGAGGAAGGCGCCGAACACCGTGTGCAGTCCCATCGCGTCGGTGGCCCAGGCCGACAGCAGCAGACCGCTGAAGACCACGCCTTGGACCAGTGTGCCGTCCCGGTTCCAGGACCGCTCGGGCGCCAGCAGCCGGTGCAGTGCGGGCTTGACCACGTACAGCATGCCGATGGCGAAGAGGGTGGACAGCAGCGCCATCCGGGCCAGCGGCCAGGAGCCGTCGGCGTTCACCACGACGACCACGACGGCGAGGATGCCCCATGCCAGCAGGTCCTGGAGGGCGGCGCAGGCCAGCGCCATGGTGCCGATGCGCTCCCGGGCCAGACCGTGGTCGGTCAGGATGCGGGCGAGCACCGGGAAGGCCGTGATGGACATGGCCGCGCCCAGGAACAGCGCCGGGCCGAGCAGCCCCATCCGCCCCTGCCCGGTGAGGCCCCAGGACGCGAAGGCGACGGCCAGGCCCGTGCCCAGGGCGAACGGCAGGACGACGGAGCTGAGCGAGACCGACACCACCTGGCGTCCCCGGCCCCGCAGTTGTGCCACGTCGAGGTGGTATCCCACCCCGAACATGAAGAGTACGAGGCCCAGTTGGGCCAGCAGCTGGAGGAAGGGGCGGGCCTGGTCCGGAAAGAGGACCGCGGTCGGATTCCCGGGCAGCAGCCCCAGCAGACTGGGCCCCAGCATCAGGCCCGCGGCGATTTCCCCCAGCACCGCCGGCTGCCGCAGCCGCTGGGCGATCCGCCCGCAGACGACGGCCGCGGGTACGACCACGGCGAGGCCGACCAGCACATCCCGGATGGTCTCTTCCAGCGCGCTGCCGCTCATGGCCAAGGCCCTCCCCCGTCACCGGTTCCGCCCAGTCTCGGGGAACCAACTCCCTTACGGAAATGCGCACTTGGACGTCTGGACGCGGGACCGACGCCGACCGCGTGCGACCACGGCCGTATGTGGCCCCCGGATCGGGCAGCCCGGAGCCCGGCACCGGGACGGGGGATTCACCACGGTGCCGGGCGGCTCGGTTCAGACGGTTCGCAGCGCCTCCGTGGGGGGCATCCGGGCCGCCCGCAGGGCGGGCAGCAGCCCGGCGATGGCACCGATGGCCACGGCCGCGCCGAGTCCACCCGCCCAGGCGAGGACCGGGACCACGGTCTCCCAGCCCTTGACGCCCGCGTAGACGAACGTCGCCAGCGTGCCCAGCACCACCCCGACCGCGCCACCGAGCATGGCGAGCAGGATCGCCTCGGAGAGGAACTGCAACCGGATGGTGCCACGGGTGGCGCCGAGCGCCCGCCGCAGGCCGATCTCCGAGCGGCGTTCGAGCACCGAGATCACCATGGTGTTGGCGACCCCGATGCCCCCGACCAGCAGGGCCACCGCCCCCAGCCCGAGGAACAGTCCGTCCAGCGCCGACCGCGCGGCGGCCCGGGCCTCGAGCGCCGCCGACGGCTGGGTGACGCTGACCTCGCTGGGGTTCTGCGGGTTGGCCGTGGCCGCCAGGACGTTGCGGACCTCCTTGACCTGGTCGGTGTCCGACCGGACGTACACCGTGGAGGGGTGGCCGTCGAAGTCCAGGTACTTCTTCGCGGCCTCGTAGCCCACCAGCACCGCCGAGTCGATCTCCGGTGTCAGCTTCGCGGGCTTGAGCACCCCGGACACGTAGAACCACTGGCCGCCGACCCACACGCGCATGCCCGGGTGGATCCGGGAGATGCCCAGCCGGCTGGCGGCGTCCCAGCCGAGGACGGCCACCGGCTGCCGCGCGGTGGCGGCGTTGAGGTATCTGCCCTGGGCCATCGAGGTGCGCACCGCGGCCGGGAGGCGCAGGCTGGCGGCGTTCACCGAGAGGGAGTTGGTGTTGAGGCTCGGGATGTGCGGGCTGCGGTACGCCTCGGCATCGGTCTTGCCGGTGCTCTGCACCGCCTCGACCGGGCCGATCCGGGAGATCATGCCGGGCGCCTCGACGGGGAGTTTGGCGTCCCCGCCGCCCAGCGACTGGCCCGGAGTGACCTTCAGCAGATTGGTGCCCAGCTTGTCGATCTCGGCGAGCAGCCCGGCCTGCGAGGAGGACGACAGCCCGAGCACCGCCACCATGGCGGCGACGCCGATGGCGATGCCCAGCGCCGACAGGGCGGCCCGCATCCGGCGGGTACGCAGGCCCACGCTGGCGGTCCGGCCCAGGTCGGCGGGGTGGAGCCGGCCGGGGGCGGGGGCCGTGGAGGTCATGGCAACCGCCTCTCGATGTCCAGCGGGTCCTCCGCCGACATGACGTCCGCGACGATGTGGCCGTCGAGCACCTCGATCCGGCGCGGCAGCCGGGCGGCCAGCTCCCGATCGTGGGTGATCATGACGATGGTGGTGCCCTCGGCGTTGAGCTCCTTGAACAGCTTGAAGATCGCGGCACCCGCGACGCTGTCGAGGTTGCCGGTGGGCTCGTCGGCCAGCACGATCGCCGGATCACCGGCCAGGGCACGGGCGATCGCGACCCGCTGCCGCTCACCACCCGACAGCTGCGACGGCCGGTGGTGGATCCGGTGGCTGAGGCCGACCCGGTCCAGGGCCGCGGCGGCCGCCGACAGCCGGGCCGGACGCCGGACACCGGAGTACAGCATCCCGTCCGCCACGTTCTCCAGCGCCGTGGCGTGTTCGGCCAGGAAGAACTGCTGGAAGACAAAGCCGATCCGGGTGGCGCGCAGCCCGGCCAGCGCCCGGTCGGACATCGCGGCCACGTCCTCCCCCACGACCCGAACCGTGCCGGAGGTCGGCCGGTCCAGGGTGCCCATGACCTGCAACAGGGTCGACTTGCCGGAGCCGGAGGGGCCCACGATGGCCACCAGATCGCCCCGGTGGATGGTGAATCCGGCCCCGTCCAGCGCCACGACCGGGGAGGCGCCCGGATAGACCTTGGTCACGTCCTCCAGTTGCAGCACCGCCTCGCCGCTGGTCCGGACGTCGACCGGCCGCGTCTCGGTCTCCACGCCGGTCATGAGGCGGGCACCGCGATCTTCTGGCCGACCCCGAGTCCGGCGCCGCTGACCTCCACCTTGCCCTCGCTGTCGTCGAAGAGCCCGGTGCGCACCGGGATCAGCTTGTGCTTGCCGCCCGCCTCCACGACCTCGACGGCGTAACCGCCTCCGGCGAGCGCCAGCAGCGCGTTCACCGGCACCGACAGCACGTCCTTCACGGTGTCGGACACGATGGCCACCTGGACGGGCGCCTGGTCGAGCCCGCCGGTGGCCTTCGGGTCCTTCGGCTTGATCTGCACCTCGATCGTGGTCTTGTCATCGGCCTGCTTCGCCACCTTCCCCACCGATGACACCTCGCCATCGGTCGACTTGCCGTTGGGAAGGGTGATGGTCACCTTGTCGCCGACCGCCACTCCGGTCTGCTGGCTGGCGTTGAGCTCGACGGTCACCTGCCGCTTGGTCGACGAGACCTGGAGGACGCTCTGCCCCTGCCCGGCCGGGCCACCGCGTACGGCCCCTGACTTGATGACCCGGACCTCCTCGGCGGGCAGGAACACCGCCTGCCCGAGGGACAGTTCACCCGTCTCCTTCAGACCGACGTCCTCCTGGAGCTCCTTGAGGGCGTAGTAGGTCTGCATGCTGAAGTAGTCCGAGTCGGGGTCGATCTGTGCCTTGGTGGCGTACTTGAGGCTGACGAGCGCGGCGTTGAGCTGCCGCACATCGGCGCCCTCGGCGCCGTAGGCCAGATCGCGGTAGACCGGCTCGGCGGCGCCCTGGAGCAGCACCACCGGCTTGCCGCTCACGCGGTAGAGCACCTTGCCCTGGCTGATCACATCGCCCACGGCGGGGAGCTTGGTGATGGTGCCCTTGGCGTTGTTGACGACGTCGTACGAACCCGCGTAGCCGAGCGTCCCGTTCTCCAGGGTGCGGGCCGAAAGGGAGCCCTGGGTGACCTTCGCCAGCCCGGTGGGGGCGCTGGTCCTGGCCGACGAGTCCTTCTCTGACTTCTTGAACGGATCGGCCACGACGACGCCCGCGCCCGCCGCGACCACGATCGCCACGACGACGATCGCGGTCAGCCCGCGCCGCTTGCGCCGCGCCGGTGGTGGCGCGCTCTGCCGCTCCGGGGGGCTCGCTTCCTCGTCCTCGGTCGGGGTCTGGGTCGCACTCACGCCGAGCCCCCGCCTTGCTTGTTGGGCTCCATGTTGCGCAGGGACTCGGGCTGGTACTGCTTGCAGGCGTCCTCCGCCTTCTTGAACTGCGGTGTGGTCGGGTCGACCTCCAGCTTGAAGCCACCGCTCTCGTCCGGATCGGGGAAGCTGGGCACGCCGTTCTTGCGCATGCACTTGGCGTACTTGAGCTTGTCCTCGGTCGGCCACACGTCCCCCGGACCGCCACCACCTTCCTGCGGGGGCGGGGCCGGCATGTACTGCTTGCAGGCCTTCTCCGCCTTCTTGAACTCCGATGACTGCGGGTCAATTCCGACGCCCATGCCCTCACCGGGCTTCGGGTCCTTGAAATCGGGCAGGCCGTTCTTCCGCATGCACTCCGCGAATTTCAGCCCGTCCCCTTGTGCACCGGCCGCCGGCTGCTTGGACTGCGAGTTCTTCCCGGAGCCCACGCTGGCCACGCTCTTATCGGGTTCGTCGTTGTCGCCACAGGCAGTGGCGAGCAGGGCGACCCCGGTCAGCAGCGCCGCCAGTGCGGTGGTGCGCCGCAGCCTCTTCTTGGGTGCGGCACTGCCATCCGACGGCCGCTCCGTGATAACCACCATGCCACTGTCCCCATTCCTTCGGGATTTCCTGTACTTCCTGTTTTAGCGAGGGGGCGGTTTCGCCGAGGTTTCAGTGGGGGCTACGGCCGGAGATGCGCAGGTCCCGGACCGCAGGGCATGCGGAAGCCCCGGGCCGCCGGACGGGTGGTTCGGCGGACCGGGGCAGGGGCGGCGCTCGGCAGGCACCCAGCAGGCACCAGGCAGGCACCGGGCAGGGCATCGCGCGGGATTACGCCGGGCCCGGCGCCCCGGCGGGCAGGTGCTGCTCGCAAGCCTTGTGGGCGTCCCGGAACCCGGGCGACTTGACATCGATCCCGGCCTCCTCAGGGGCGAAGCCGCCACCCTTCGGGTCGGGGAAGTCGGGCACGCCGTTCTTCCGCATGCAGTCCACGTACTTCGTCAGATCGGGCATCCCACCGGGCGGCGGGGAAGCCCGGCGCCCTTCCGGCATCAGCCGCTCGCAGGCTTTCTCCGCCTTTTTGTACGCATCGCCCTTGACGTCTATGCCGCTGCTCGGGTCGAGCAGAATGGAGCCGTCCGCGGCGGGGTCGGGAAAGTCCGGCACACCGTTGTCCCGAAGGCATTCGACGAAGGCCATGCTTTTGGCCTTCTTGTCCCCCGCCCCGGCACTCCCCGACGACTTCGGAGAATCGTCGGAGCCGAGCGCGAAACCCAATCCGCCCGCCACCATCGCGATCGCGAGAGCGGCCCCCAGCGAAACGAGCAGAATGCCCAATCTGCCCTGTCGGCGCGTACCCTCGGGCGGCTCGCCCGAGGCCGCGTTCTCCTTCTCGTCCATACTCTCTCCACCCTCTCGCTAATTCTTCGTCAGCAGCTGCGCGGAAATGAGCCGACCGATCGTTTCGAGGGGCTCTCCGGTGAGCATCCCGTCGTGATCGGAGGCGATCCGGACCGGTTCGATATGCCCGTCGACGTATGGCGCCCAGCTGTCCGAAGCCGACTGCGCGGGGGCCGACGCGGGCCGACCCTCCGCGGCGACGAAGAGCAACAGGTTTCCGCGGTAGACGCCGGGCGTGTGGTGCTGGAGGAGCCGGATGTTGTTGGCGTTGACCCTCTGGATCTCGGAGAGCATCCGCACCCGCTTGCGCCGCCCGCCGCGGGGCCCTTCGGCGGGCTCGCCATCGGGCTCACCGGTCGGCCCCGCCTCGTCTACGCCGGGGTAGCCATCGAGGCTGACCAGGAGGTCCACCGTTTCGCCCCGCTGCTGGAGCAGCGCCGCCATCGCATGGGCCACGGTGCCACCGAATGACCAGCCGAGGAGGTGATAGGGCCCGGCCGGCTGCACGGTCCGGATCCTCGCCACGTAGTCCGCGGCCATCTCCTCGACCGTCCGCGGCAGTGACTCATCCGTTCCGAAACCGCGGGCCTGCAACGCGTAGACCGGTCGGTCCGGTGGCAGGTGGTCCGTGAGTTCCGCGTAGCAGCGCCCCAGCCCGGTGCTCGGGTGGACGCAGAACACGGGCGGACGGTCACCTCCGGTCCGGAGCGGCACCAACAGACCGGTGTCGTCGGAGTCGGTGTGCGCGGTGCCGTCCTCCGCACCGTCGAGCAGCCGCGCCACGTCGGCCACGGTCGGAGCGGTGAACAGCGCGCGGATGCTGACCTCGGCGCCGAAGGCGGCCCGGATCCGCGCGATCAGCCTCATCACGAGGATCGAGTCGCCACCGAGCTCGAAGAACGACGCCTCGGTGCTCGCCACCTCCTCCAGGCCCAGCACCTCGGCGAACAGCGCACACAGGCGCTCCTCGGTCGGCGTCTCCGGGCCACGTCCCGCCCTCGCCACGCCGGTGAAGTCGGGAGCGGGGAGTGCGGCCCGGTCCAGCTTGCCGTTCACCGTGATGGGCAGCGCGT